>JBBIVS010000380.1:0-4097 GCA_037439605.1 Draconibacterium sp.
TGAGCGCCCAGGGTAAAAAAGTGGGATTGCTTACCGTTCATTTGTTCCGCCCGTTCTCAGCAAAATATTTTGCTGAAGCACTTCCAAAATCTGTAAAACGGATTGCCGTTTTAGACCGTGCAAAAGAACCGGGAGCAGCCGGCGAACCTTTGTATCTCGATATCCGTTCTTATTTCTACGGAAAAGAAAACGCCCCGGTTATAGTTGGCGGACGTTACGGTTTAGGTTCGAAAGACACTACCCCGTCGCAGGTTCTTTCAGTGTATGAAAACCTTGAAATGAATGAACCAAAAAGCAATTTCACTATCGGTATTGTCGATGATGTCACTTTTAAATCGCTTCCGTTGAAAGAAGAAATCGACATGACACCAAAAGGTACATATCAGGCTAAATTTTATGGTTTAGGTTCCGATGGTACAGTGGGCGCCAACAAAAACTCGATTAAAATCATTGGCGATGCCACCGACAAATATTGCCAGGGATATTTTCAGTACGATTCGAAAAAATCAGGCGGATTTACCTGCTCGCACCTTCGTTTTGGCGACAAACAAATCCGTTCGACTTATTTGGTAACAACGCCCGACTTTGTAGCTTGCCATGTTCCGGCTTATCTTCATTTATACGATGTTCTGAAGGGATTGAAAAAAGGAGGTTCTTTCCTTTTAAACTCAATCTGGGATGTTGAAGAAACAAAAAACCAGCTTCCCGACAAAATGAAGAAATATCTGGCCGATAATGAAATCAATTTCTACATTATTAACGGGACAAAGCTGGGCGAGGAATTGGGACTTGGAACCCGTACCAATTCAATTATGCAATCGGCATTCTTTAAAATAACCGAAGTAATCCCTTACTCAATTGCTGTTGATGAAATGAAAAAAGCAATAATAAAAACATACGGCAGAAAAGGGGAACAGATTATAAATATGAATTTCGCATCTGTTGACGAGGGAGGTAAAAATATCACCAAAGTTGAAATTCCCAAGGAATGGAAAAACATCATGCTTAAAGGTTCAAACGGCGAAGCCGACCGTCCTGATTATATTGTTAAAGTTGTGGATGTTATTAATGGCCAGCGCGGCGACGATCTACCGGTTTCAACATTTACAGGATACGAGGATGGTACATTTGAAATGGGAACTTCAGCATACGAAAAAAGAGGTATTGCGGTAAATGTCCCTGAATGGCAGGCTGAAAACTGCATCCAGTGTAACCAGTGCGCTTATGTTTGTCCGCACGCTGCAATCCGGCCTTTCCTTTTAACCGAACAGGAAGTGGAAAATGCCCCTACAGGAACCGAAGTACGTGTAGCCACTCCTACCAAAACGTTTGGCGGATTGAATTTCCGTATTCAAGTGAGCGTGCTCGACTGTACCGGTTGCGGAAACTGTGCCGATATTTGCCCGTCGAAAGAAAAGGCACTGATTATGCAACCACTCGGTTCTCAGCTTGCTGAAGTTGAGCGGTGGAATTATATGGACAAGAAAGTTTCTCTGAAAGAAAAAGTTGTCGATAAGTTCCAATCGGTTAAAAATTCACAGTTTGCACAACCTTTGTTCGAATTCTCAGGCGCATGTGCCGGTTGCGGTGAAACTCCTTATATTAAACTTATTACACAGCTTTACGGCGAAAGAATGATGATTGCAAATGCAACAGGTTGTTCATCGATTTATGGTGGTTCAGCGCCGTCAACTCCATATTGTAAACACAAAAATTCAGGTCATGGACCTGCATGGGCAAATTCATTGTTCGAAGACAATGCCGAATATGGTTTTGGATTTGCAGAAGGTGTTCAGGCCCAACGCGAACGCATTGCTGTAATCATGGAAGAGGCTCTGAAAAACGGTGCTACCGATGCAATGAAAGAAGCATTTACTGAATGGCTTACCAACATGAACAATGCCAATGGGTCAGTTATTGCTTCTGAGAAAGTGAAAACTGCCATTGCAGGTTGTGAAAGCAGTTATGCCAAAGAAATTTCAAAACTATCCCAATATCTGGTTAAAAAGTCAATCTGGGTGTTCGGCGGTGATGGTTGGGCGTATGATATTGGATACGGTGGCTTGGACCATGTAATGGCCAGCGGTCAGGACATAAACATATTGGTTATGGACACAGAGGTATATTCAAATACCGGCGGACAATCGTCGAAAGCTACCCCGGTTGGTGCAGTGGCTAAATTTGCATCATCGGGTAAACGTGTCCGCAAAAAGGACCTTGGCGCGATGATGATGTCTTATGGTTATGTATATGTGGCTCAGGTAGCCATGGGTGCAAACCAGTCGCAGTTCCTTAAAGCGCTCAAAGAAGCAGAAGCGTATCCGGGGCCATCAATTATAATTGCTTACTCTCCTTGTATCAATCACGGGTTGAGGGCAAGTATGGGAAAAACCCAGGAAGAATCGAAAAGGGCAGTTGAAGCAGGTTACTGGTCGTTATTCCGTTTTAACCCGTTACTCGAACAGGAAGGAAAGAATCCATTCCAGTTAGACTCAAAAGATCCCGATTGGAATAAGTTCCAGGAATTCCTGAATGGTGAAGTGCGTTATACCTCGCTGAAAAAGACTTTCCCGGCAATTGCCGACGAATTGTTTGCATCGGCTGAGGAAAATGCAAAATGGCGTCACAATTCTTACAAACGAATGGCTGCCATGGATTTTACGAAAGCAGAATCTTAAAAAACCAGTTATTATAAAGTAAGCCGCCGTCCGTCATTTAACGGATGGCGGTTTTTGTTTGCCTGACGTTCACTAATCACCAGTTAAAGCATTAAATAATGGCTTCATTTCAATTTTTAATCCCTTGAATTCAATCGTTTGGATTTTGGAAGTATTTATGAACATAACGGCTTTTGGCACATCAAATTTTTTGCAGAAAAGATAAAGATTATTGTAATCGCTGTTTCTGATTTTGGTTTTGTATTTTATTTCCGTTGGAACAATTACTTTATTCAATATTTCAATAAAATCCACCTCATGATTATAAGTATCACGCCAAAAAAACTGATAGGGTTTTAATGAAAGTATGGCATTTTCAACAAGTAAACCCATTTTTTGGGAATCACATAGGGCAGCAGAAAAAGATGACGATGAAAGATAAATTCGCTTCATCTTTTTTTCAGAAGTGAGTTGGTTGGACGAATAGTTATAAAGAACCTTCACAATAAATGCCTGCTCAAGGATACCGATATACTTGCTAACTGTTTTTGAAGTTAATTTTAAATCGCTCGCCAAATTTTCGTAATGAAGGTAAAGCCCCGGATTTTCAGCAACAATTTTTATTATCGCATACAAAATTTCAGGGTTATCAATTGGAAAGATGACAGGAATATCTTCAAAAACTATTTTCCTTATGATTCCCTTCACATATTCCTTAACAAAAAAATCATCCTCAACATTCACAGTTTCAATAAACTGCCTCGATAAATAATGTTCAAACTCAATCACCAATTCAGTTTGAAACATTTCGGGCATTTCCAGATAATTGTCTTTTTCCCTGAAATGAAGATACTCCTCAAAATCCAGTGGTTTCAATTCAAACGAAAAAACCCTGCCAGCCAGGCTCTCTTGTGTTTTCTTTTTAATATATAGCGAAGTAGAACCTGAAATGAAAAATTTGAGGTTGGGATATAAATCGTAATAAATTTTTATTTGTGATTGAAAACCACCCAATTTCTGAACCTCATCAAAAAAGATAAATATTTTGTCTGAATTAATATCCTTTCGGGTTTGGGTTTTGAATGCTGTAAAAAGTTCATCCAGATTATAAATATCTTCATCGAAAGAAAAATACCAAATATTTTGAGGCTCAACTTCTCTTTCGAGCAAAGTATTTATCAGTTGTAGAAATAAAGTTGTTTTTCCTAATCTCCTTAAACCGGTCAATTCGACTATTGGCCTGTTGTCGATATGTTGTAAAAGTGTTTTAATGAATTTCCGGGTTTTTGGAAATTGGTACCTGAATCCTGCGTTCCAATGCCTGTTGAATTTTAACAAGTTCATTGCATTCATAATTTATCTGAATTTAAGTTCCGATATTATATAATAATATAAGAATTACAAATATAATATTTTTATAGAAAGTTATATCAGTATATA
>JBBIVS010000381.1:0-4095 GCA_037439605.1 Draconibacterium sp.
CGGTTCCGATAAACTGGACCCCGTTTCCATCGCCCTGGCCACCCCAGATTTTGTGGTTGATACGGGCGCCGTTGTCATAAATCATTACCAATCCATGGCTTTGATCTGGTTCCGATGGAGGTATTAACTGAACGGGGCCCGAACCGTCTTTGTCAAGCGTCCACTGTGCTATGTCGAACATGTGTGCGCCCCAGTCGGTTGTGAAGCCGCCACCCATTTCCTTATACCAGCGC
Organism: Draconibacterium sp.; assembly: GCA_037439605.1. Classification (GTDB taxonomy): domain Bacteria; phylum Bacteroidota; class Bacteroidia; order Bacteroidales; family Prolixibacteraceae; genus Draconibacterium. The sequence goes on from JBBIVS010000381.1 coordinate 234, forward strand.
CAGCCGCCCCAGAATTCTTCATCTTTTGGCGGATCCAAAGAAATAGGCGGGTTTAGTTCCTTGTTAAAATGAATATTCCCGGGAAGCGGCCCTAACCACAAGTCCCAGTTCAAATCTTCAGGAAGCTGTTCTTCCGGCAAATCATATGGTTTTGGAGGCGCCCCAACATAAGCGTTTACTTTTTCTATTACGCCCAGTGCTCCGCTTTGAACAAGTTTTACAGCATGTTGAAAATTGGGATCCGAACGTTGCTGGCTCCCGATACCAAGTACACGGTTGGTCGAGCGAACCGTTTTTACCAGTTCCTGACCTTCCCTGATGGTAAAAGTCATCGGTTTTTCGAGATAAACATCTTTGCCTGCATTACATGCAGCAATGGCAATGTATGCATGCCAGTGATCAGGCGTGGCTATCACCACTGCATCAATATCTGGAAGGGCAAGTAACTCTTCAAACCTTTCGTAGGTTTTTACTTCAACTTTTTGCTTTTTTTCAGCATAAAACGTGTTAACCCGGTTTTCGAACCTGGTTCGTTTTCTGCCATAAACGTCGCAACCAGCCGTTACTTTAACTCCGGGAACCTGTAAAAAGCCGTTCATTAAAAACATGGCCTGACGTCCTAGACCGATAAAACCCAACCGGATACTTTCTTCAGCTACTGTTTTTTTGCACGAACTAAGGGATGGCAAAAAGGTAATTCCTGCCATTCCTAAGGCTGCGGTATTGATAAACCGCCTTCTTGAAAATTTGTTGTCCATTGATTAGTGAATTTAAATAATTGTACAATTAATATTTGGTGTACTTATAATTTTATTGTTTTAAATCGTCCCCAAAATTAATCCAAATTTCGAATTTAGAACAAGAACAAATCAGTAACATAAATTTTAGTGAACAAACTTTTTGTCATATTTGCAACATGAAATTTCTTAGAATCATTGTTTTTTCACCATTAGTCATTGTAAGGCTTCTGTTTATTCTTATTATGTCTGGATATGTAGTTTCTGTAGGGTTAGTTTGGATGAAAATATTTGGATTTAGCCGGAAAATGCAGCAGTGGGTAATGGGTACCTGGGGTAAAAGTATCTGTTTTTTTCTTGGAATCCGGATTATCAGAAACGAGATTCCGGATATCAGAAATTTTATATTGATGCCAAACCACAGAAGTTATCTAGATATTTTTATTGTGGCTACCTTAACACCATCAGCAATGGTTGCTAAGGAAGAATTAAAAAAATGGCCTTTCGGAAAGGTTGGTATCAAAATTACAAATTCAATATTAGTTAATCGTTCTGAAATAAAAAGTCTGATAAAAACAATGAATGCAATTGAATCATCAGTTAAAAAAGGTATACCTGTTACCTTATTTCCGGAAGGAACTTCGTATAAAGGACCGTTAACCAAGCCGTTTAAAAATGGTAGCTTCAAAATTGCTGCCGATACCGGAATACCGGTTATTCCGATGGCTATTCATTATAAAGATGAAAATGATGCGTGGGTGGGAAATGATACATTCCTGTCTCATTTTTTCAGACAAATGGGGAAACCTGTTTCCAAAGTTTTTGTTGAATACGGTGAGCCTGTTTCTAATCCTGATTACAAAAAACTTCAGGAATACGTGCGCAATCAGATTGATTCCATGCTTCAAAAAATTATTTATGGCATTAAATAAATTCTTCTCAGTTCATAACAATAAAAGCTAATCCGGAATAATTCCCCCGAACAGCGATAGCCAAAAAATAAATTTTTGGGGAATTCATCATAAATATGCATCCAATATGATATGCAGTTCCAAAAATATTTACAATACCAATTTTGGTTTTGAAAATGGAAGTTCAGGGTTTTACAGGCAATTTCATAACTAAAATGTTTAATTATTTGTTCTTAATTTTATAGCTGATTGAAATGCCTGCCCTGCTTGTTTTGTCAATTGTTGTTCTGTAATTTTTCAGACTCTCGACATAATCCAGAAATTCGCTTATTCCGGAGGTTCTCATGGCAGTGTTGTGAGCTGTAAAACAACCTCCCTCAACAAGTTTAGGATCCATCGCAATAAAATAGTTTTTATACCAGTATTTGTCAGCATCGCTAAACACAAAATCATATTTTCCAGGCAAAACCGGAACAAGCTCATGTGCATCAGCTAATCTTGAATCAATATATTTATCAACACCCGCTTTTTTAAAATTACGTTTGGCTTGCAAATATCTCGATTTATCAATTTCAATTGTAATCAGTTTTCCTCCGGTTTTACTCAATGCCCAGGCGATCCAAACAGCTGAATGACCGGTTGATGTGCCAATTTCAACTGCACTTTTATAATTATTTTTTAATATAATGTCAAACAGAATTTTTCCATCACTGATGGGAACATTCATATCGCTCCAGTTTTTTGAATTCTCCAGCAGAAAAGTTTTCACCTTTTTGTCCAGTTCATTTTCAATTTCAGGATATTGGCCCCAGCATTGTGAAAAACTCAACAACGCGGCAATCAGGAAGATAATGCTTTTAGAAATCATTTAAATACAATTTAATAATGTTTTAAAGTTAAAAAATAAAAATAACAAATTGCCGGTTACGATTTTAATGAAACTATGATAAGTTTTAAAGTCATTGATAATGAATATTATAACTAAGTTGGTTTTTTATTTCAAAATGTTTCTGAAAAAAAATGTTAAAAAGCGTAAAATTAACAGCTAAAAAATTTGTTTATTACAAAAAAGAATTACCTTTGTAAAGCATTTGGGATTCATCCCATATTGTGTGTTTGGGGGTTAACATTTAAGGAGAAGGCTATTGAGCCTTCTCCTTTCCGTTTAGCCCCTTTGTAATCCGGTTTTTGGGTCAAGCGGAAAAGTGGGTCAAGCGGAAAAGTTGTGGAGAAGGACATAAAAATCTTTCTTTGCATGAAAAAAGATGGACAATAAATCGGAGCGGGATTTTTTGAGTTTATTACTTCCCCAGGGAGTGCTGGATTATTTTACTCTTTTGCATTTTACCCAAATGGATAAAGAGATTTGCCTTTACCTTGACGAAAAGAATATTATACCAGAAGAATACAGTAAGGATAAACTTATATCAAAGGGTTTTTTTGACGAGATAACAGTACAGGATTTTCCTTTACGCGGGAAAGCTGTATTTCTGCGAATCCGCAGGCGCCGGTGGCTGAACCTGACCACCGGGCAGACCGTGTTCCGGGACTGGGACATGGTAGCCAAAGGGACGCGAATGACAAAGGAATTCGCGTCTTTTTTAAAAGTTATATCTCGATACACGTCCGGTAAGCAGTAACAGTCTTGGCGACTATTTCCATGTAAACGACAAACAACTGGAAGAACAATACCGCGACCACCTGAGCGGGTTCTACGACTGGGAGCAATTCGACCATGCAGAAGAATGGATATTATTTGAAGAAAATCTTGGTCCCCACCTAAGTCTTGACGAAACGGCATTGTCACAGGGAGAACTCTACACGGTACTGACCAACAAAACAGCCAAAGGGAAAAAAGGAGCATTGGTTGCCATGATAAAAGGGACTGACTGCCAGAAGGTCAGGCAAATACTGGAGAAGATTCCTCTGCGCAAACGCAAAAAAGTACAGGAAGTAACCCTGGATATGGCTGCCAATATGGAAAATATTGCACGGTTCAGTTTTCCCAATGCCCTTTTGGTTACTGACCGTTTTCATGTACAAAAACTGGCCTACGATGCCTTGCAGGAAATGAGGATTGCTTACCGGTGGGAAGCCATTGACCAGGAAAACAAAGAAATGGAGCTGGCCAAAGAACTGCGCAAAAAGCATGTGCCGGATATCCTCTCAAATGGCGACACTTTAAAACAACTTCTTGCCCGAAGCCGCTACCTT
>JBBIVS010000382.1:0-4078 GCA_037439605.1 Draconibacterium sp.
AAAAGATTTAATGAGTAAGCAGTAAAAAGCGAAGGAGTAGCTATGCAATGAAAAGGAAATTTACACACGAATTATAGGAACCGGAAGCTATCTTCCGCCAATTATCATCAGAAATGATTATTTTTTAGAACATGAGTTCTATGAGCCATCGGGAAAGAAAATCACTGACAAAACCAACGAGGAGATTATTCAGAAATTTTACGAAATTACAAATATTGCTGAAAGGCGTTATGTTGCCGAAGGTCAGGTAACTTCAGATATTGCGGCCATGGCTGTGCAGGATGCCTGCGATTCGGGCAGAATTGATAAGGAGAGCCTTGAATTCATAATTGTATGCCATAATTTTGGCGATATCCAAAAGGGAAATGTCCGCATGGATGCACTGCCCGCACTTTCAAATAAAGTAAAACTGAAATTGAACATCAAAAATCCGGATTGTATCTGTCATGATATTATTTCGGGCTGCCCGGGTTGGACACAGGGGATGATTATTGCCGATGCTTACATTAAAAGCGGGTTTATGAAAAGAGGGGTTGTGGTTGGGGCAGATGTGCTTTCTCGTATTTCAGACCCTCACGACCGCGATTCGATGATTTATGCCGATGGCGCCGGCGCGACAATTGTTGAAGCCATTGAAAATGAAGAGCCTGTCGGAATTGTTTGTCATGCAAGCCGTTCCGACTCAGTTCAGTATGCTTCATTGCTTACCCTTGGCAATTCAAATAATCCCGATTTCAGGGGAAATGAGCAGTTCATTAAAATGGTTGGGCACAAACTTTATGTTTATGCCATAAGCACTGTGCCAACAGTGGTAAAGGAAAGCCTTGATAAAGCGGGCATTCATTTAAGCGATGTTAAAAAGGTATTCATTCACCAGGCCAATGAAAAAATGGATGAAGTGATTCTGAATAACGTTTTTAAATTATACGACGAGCAGGGTAATGTAATGGATATTATGCCCATGAGTATCAGTAAACTTGGCAACTCTTCAACTGCAACCGTGCCTACTTTGCTTGACCTTGTGGTAAAAGGTAAAATGAACGGGCACCGCGTACAAAGCGGCGATTATATTGTTTTGTGTTCTGTCGGCGCCGGTATGAATATCAATTCGATTGTTTACAAGTGGTAAGGACTTAAAACTGATTGCTGAAAGATTATCATTCAACATTGACCACCACTCGTAGTTATTGATCAATCTATCTTTCTTTCATTAAAGCATTCACGCATTTATGCATTAAGCAATTACACCGTCCTTAATGTGAATAATCTTGTCAGATCGATCAGCAAAATTATCGTCGTGGGTTACAATAATAAAGGTTTGACCAAAATCGTCGCGCAGTTTAAAAAGGAGTTCATGCAATTCATCGCGGTTTGCCGAATCGAGATTTCCCGAAGGTTCGTCTGCCAAAACCACTGTCGGATTATTTATTAGCGCGCGTGCAACGGCCACTCTTTGTTTTTCGCCCCCCGAAAGTTCCGACGGTTTATGTTCCTTTCGATCAGACAATCCCAGGTATTTTAACAATTCAAGCGCCCTTTTTTCAGCTTGAGCTTTTGATTTTTTGCCGATAAATGCCGGGATACAAACATTTTCGATGGCAGTGAATTCGGGTAAAAGGTGGTGAAACTGAAAAACAAAACCAATTTCCTTGTTGCGGAAGGCTGAAATTTCCTTTTCAGAAAAAGCAGAAACATTCCGGTTATTGTAAAAAATGCTGCCGCTGTCGGGGTTGCTTAAAGTACCTAAAATTTGGAGTAGTGTAGTTTTTCCAGCGCCACTGGCGCCAACAATAGAGTAAATTTTCCCCATCGGAATTTCAAGGTTAATTCCTTTGAGAACCTGAAGTGAGCCAAACGATTTTTTTATGTTTTCAGCTTTTATCAAATAATTCTGGTTTTAATCCTGGTACTTATCTGCTGTGTCGTTTTTAATTTCAGTTGTTTCTGTTGCAGCAGATGAAGCTGCATCATTTATCCCTTTGGTAATTTCGGTTGTTTCCCTGCTTACCGATGATGTAACATCTTCCATCCCCTTTGTAATCTCGTTTGTTTCCCTGTTAACCGTCGAAGCAACTTCATCTATGTCTTTTTTAATATCAGATGAATAGCTGTTGATTTCACGTTGTATCTCGTTTGTTGCCTTTTTAAATTCACGCAACCCTTTCCCCATGGTTTTGGCAATATCGGGAATTGCCTTCGATCCAAAAAAAAGCAAAGCCAGTAACATTACCAAAACAAGTTCGCCACCGCTTATAAATAAAACGTAAGTTGTCATTGTTGTTTTTTTTAACCCGACAAATATACTAATTGGGATGCTGATAATTTACTAAATAAATAAAAAAAGGCTGCCCCCGTGCAGAGACAGCCTAATGTTTTATTTTGTATTGATTTATCAAGCTGCTTTGGCAACCAGCTTTTTAACACGTGTTGAAAGTTCGTAAACAATTGGAGTTGCTACAAAAATTGAAGAATATGTTCCTATTCCAATTCCAACAAGTAATGCGAATATAAAACCACGAATATTTGCGCTGCCAAAAATAAAGATGACCAGCAACACCAATAATGTAGTCAGCGATGTGTTCATCGTTCGGCGTAGGGTGCTGTTCATTGCCTGGTCCATATTATCGTGCAAAATTCGTTTTGGATGGATATGCAGGAATTCTCGGATTCGATCGTAAACAATTACAGTGTCGTTAATCGAATAACCAATTACCGTTAGAATTGCTGCAATAAACGCCTGGTCTATTTCTAGTGAGAATGGAAGCCATCCATGTAACAACGAAAACATTCCCAGGGTGATAATTGTATCGTGAGCCAATGACAAAACACCGCCCATACCATATTTCCAGTTATTAAAGCGAACCATAATATACAGGAAGATTGCAATCAGTGCAATAGTAATAGCAATCACTGCATCTTTTTTGATGTCATCTGAAATGGTTGGACCCACTTTTTGTGAACTTGTACGGTATTCGGTTACAAATTCGTTATAATCAACATTGTTAAGAAAACCACCATTGACAAGACCCCTGTAAAGGCTTTCTTCCACTTCGTTATCAACACTTTCCGATAATTCGTCGATTTTATATTTGGTAGTTATGCGAACCTGGTTGTTCGAACCAAAAGTTTTCACTTCGGGCGCTACGCCAAATTCGGCGGCAAGCGCTTTTTGAACATCGGCAACTTTCACGTCCTTGTCAAATTTAACAGTATAAGTTCGACCTCCCTGGAAATCAACACCAAGTTCAAATCCACGTGTCGCAAACGAAATTATTGAAAGAGTAATCAGCGTGCCTGAAATGACATAAGCAATTTTTCTTTTATCAAGGAACTGGATTTTTGGATTAACCAGCCAGTTTGAAGTGATTTTTGCTGTAAACGTTATTTTTTTACTGTGTTTCAACTGCCATTCGAAAATCAGTCGGGTTAGGAAAATTGCTGTAAACAGCGATGTTACAATACCAACCATTAAGGTTGTTGCAAAACCTTTAATCGGGCCCGAACCAAATGTGTAAAGAACAATACCGGTTATCAGTGTTGTAACCTGACCGTCAATAATTGCTGAATAAGCGTTTTTATAACCATCGGAAATGGCTAGTGTAATACCTTTTCCTGCCCTTATTTCTTCCTGAATCCTTTCATAAATAATAACGTTGGCATCAACCGCCATACCCATTGTAAGAACAATACCCGCAATACCGGGCAAAGTAAGCACAGCGCCCAGCGAAGCCAGAACCCCAATCAGGAAAAACAAGTTCGCCAACAGCGCGATATTTGCTGAAAGACCTGCTTTTTTGCTGTAAAAAAACAACATGTAAATTAAAACCATTATAAAAGCCACAATAAATGAGTACATTCCTGATCGGATAGATTCGCGGCCCAATGACGGCCCCACAATTTGCTCTTCAACAATCCGCGCCGGCGCCGGCATTTTGCCCGATTTTAAAACGTTGGCAAGGTCTTTTGCTTCTTCAATACTCTCCAAACCTGTAATACTTGAGCGTCCACCCGAAATTTCATTTTGAACGGTCGGAAAAGAACGAACATAATCGTCGAGAACAATGGCAATTGATTTCCC
>JBBIVS010000383.1:0-4070 GCA_037439605.1 Draconibacterium sp.
AATCAACTTCCTGTACCTGAACTCCGGCAACAACACTTTCCTTTACTTTCGAGTCAACAGTTTCTCCTTCCTTAATTTCTGCATCAACAGTTTCATCAGCTTTATTTTCCGCTGTTTCAACCGTTTTATGTTCAATTGGCTCATTCAATGGTTGTTCCGGTTCTGAAATTACTACTGCAACTGCTTTATCATCATCGGTTTTTTCAGTTGCTTCTTCTGCAATTTCAGGAGTTAAATCAACTGGTTTGGTTTTTTTCGGTTTTTCCGAAGTTTTTTTCACTTTTTCTTTAACTGGTTTCTTTGTTTCAGAAACTTCTGCTGGTTCACTTTCATTAACCGAATCAATTTTTTCTTCAGCGATTTCATTTCCCGAATCAACTGTTTCGTGAACATCGGAATCAATCGATTTTTCAAATTTCTCAAAATCAGTAATTTCGAAAGTTTTCAACTCCTTCGAGTTTTTAAGGTCTTCAGATTTCATAATCAATAAATTTATACCATAACTTATGGTGTGCGTAAATTTTGCCGGTACGAAAATATCAATTACGCCCTAATAGTCAAAGTTTTTCAGTTAAAATAAACCAATATGTTTTGAAATGATGTTGAATAACATTTATAACTTATTCATATACAACTCAAATAGTAACATTTGTTATGTTTATATGATTACAATTTAATTAATTTAACGGGCTGAAAAAAAACAGATGATAACTAAAACCATAAAACCGTTTAGCCATGGGATAAAGATTTTCTTTTTAAGTAACCAGAATTCGTGCAGGAGTCAAATGGCTGAAGCTATTTTACGAAGTTTTGACAAAGAACTTGAAATTTACTCGGCCGGTATTGATCCTGTTGATCACATAAGCCCCGTAGCCATTGAAGTTTTGGGCGAAATCGGAATCAGACTGGAACCATCGGTACCGCAGCACTATTCAAAATTTGAGGATATTGAATTTGATTATTTGATAACAGTTGGCGATGGTACCATTTAGAAATTAAGGATTCCACCGTCGATAAAGTACAAACGAAAAATGCACCTTGGATTCCAGAATCCTTACAAACATTTTAAAGACAGAAATGAACTGAAATTAAAATGCGAAGAAATACGTGATGAAATTTATTCTGAGTTGGAGTATTTTTATCACAGGATTGTAAAAAAAGAGTGTGTATAAACTCCTCCTCTCGCCTACCCTTTTATAATTTCTTCAATTTCATCGGGATTTATCGGAACCCTTTCCCCGATTATTTTGGCGCCGGTTTCGGTAACCAAAATATCATCTTCGAGGCGGATTCCTCCAAAGTTTCGGTATTCGTCAACTTTACTGAAATTGATAAATTCGGCATTTATCTTTTCGGTTTTCCATTTATCAATTAATGCCGGAATAAAATAAATGCCGGGTTCATTGGTTAATACAAAGCCGGGCTGAAGATTTCTGCCCAACCTTAAATAAGCGGTTCCAAACTGGTTTACAGGCCGGGTTTCATCGTCGTAGCCAACATAAATTTGCCCCAAATCTTCCATGTCGTGCACATCCAGTCCCATCATGTGGCCCAATCCATGCGGGAAAAACATGGCATGAGCGCCATTTCTGACTGCCTCTTTTACATCGCCTTTCATCAGTCCAAGGTTTTTTAATCCAGTGGCAATAACTTCGGCAACAGCCAGATGAACCGATAAATAGGTAACCCCAGGTTTGATTAATGCGGTTGCAGTATTGTTGGCAGCCAGCACAATCTCGTAAATTTCGCGCTGTTTGGTTGTAAATTTTCCTCCTACCGGGACAGTTCGTGTAAAATCGGATGCATAATGCAGTAACGACTCAGCGCCTGCATCGATTAGCAGCAAATTGCCGGTTTTCAGAATTTTTGAATGGTCGTGGTTATGCAATGTTTCGCCGTTTTGCGAAAGAATGATTGGAAACGATGGCATTCCGCCACCGGCCAGTGCAATTCCTTCGATGGTGCCGGCAATTTTTTGTTCCCAAACGCCGGGCTGCGCCATTCGCATAGCGGTTACATGCATTTCGTAGCCGGTTGCGCAAGCCTTTTCTATCTCTGCAATTTCCACTTCTTCTTTAACCGAACGGAGCTCAATTACCGCTTTTATCAGTTGCAACGAAGCATTTTCGTGAACTTTATGTACAGAAATACCGGTTAATTTTTCTAGGAGAATTTTATTTTCTCCACGGTAAGGAGGAAGAAAATGAACTTTGCGTTCGTTTTTAATTGCCTCTGATATAAATTCGGTTAATTTGGAAAAGGGATAACTGTATTCAACCCCAACTTTGGCGGCGTTTTCCCTGAGTGGAATTTGAGGCCCCATCCATATAATATCAGCAATATCAACATCGTCGCCAAATAAAAATTCTTCACCGGTTTCGAAATCGATTATTGCTGCCAATCCGGGAAAATCGAGCCCAAAGAAATATAAAAACGAACTGTCCTGCCTGAAATGAAAGGTATTATCGCGGTAATTCATCGGAGAATCAATATTCCCCATAAACAGTCCGATTCCTTTTAGTCCCTTGTTTTTAAGCCTTCTGCGCCGGTTGATATAAATGCTTTTTTCAAACATATTGAATGATTTTAATTATTAACAAACAAATTTTTGCTAATATATTATTAATCTCCTTTTGTTTCAATTGAATATGAATTAATGTTCTTCGAATAAACCAATTTTCGCACAAGTACAGCATTGTCAACTGTTATTTTTAAATGGTAAATCCCGGTTGAAACCTCCACGTCACCAGCATTTTTCCCATTCCATGCAAACCGGTGAACACCGCTGTTCAGCATTTTCGAAGTTTGTATGAATTTTACCCGCTGCCCCAATTGGTTCAGTACTTCAACCTGTACTTCCGAATCTTTTACCAGTTTGATTTCAATGTTTACTTCGTCGCTGAAAGCATTTGGGTAACAGTTGATTTCGGTCAATCTTTTTCCTACAATTTCTTCCAAACCAGTTGTTGCGTATTTCTCAAGGCTTGCAAATGTGGATTCGTGTTTTGTAAAAACAGCGCTTCCTTTTACAATTTCAGGCTCAATCGTGTATTCTGTGTTTTGTTTTGAATTCCAAAGTTTTAGGGTCATCGGATTGCCTTCTGTAAAGCCCGGCATTCCCTGATTATCCCTCGCCGAGGCTGCAATGGAAACTGACTGATTGTTGATGTTTCGGTTCGTTAAAGTAACTGCACCAACACAAGTGAAGCCATCGAAAACAGCCAGTTCATCGCCGGCCTGTAAAATATTTACCGGCAAACCAACCAGGTTGATGTTCATGTATTCAAGGCCGTTTCCTTTAAATTCTGGTTTGAAATGATTTGTTGCAATGAATTCCGGTTGAATTGAAGATGATTTCGGGTAGGTTTCATAAATCAACAATGTATCTTTTTTGCTTAGTTTTATTTTAAATCCTTTTCCCGGGTTGAATGTTCCGATATTATTTATCCAACCGCCATAAATCCCCCAATCTTCAATGGAGTTACCTTTTTCGTCCTGAATTTTTATCAGCGATTTCTTGTCAATGAGTTGTTGCAGTACACTTTCTGCATCGTATGCCTGGATTTGCGGGTAACCCATAATATTCCATCCGGGTTCCAAAATAATTGAATATGGAAATTCGGGAGGAAAAGTGCAAACCCATAATGAATCTGTTTTATTTACCTTGATATTATAACCTTCCGATGTTGTAATTCCGCCAATTTTATCAATCCATCCACCATATATTCCCCAGTTTTCCAACGTGTTCCCATTTTCATCCTGAATCTTAATAAGCGAATTGTTATCAATCAGCGGCTGAAATAAGGTCTCCGGATCGGTTTCATTACTATTGCCGGGTAAAGAAAAAATATTCCAGCCTGCCTGAAAATATACATAATCACAAAACTCTGACGATTGTGCAACCAGAAGAGTTACTTTCCGGCTGGTTAAGGTTAAACCGGGCACAACGCTGTTTGTAACTTCACAAAAGTAATTGCCTGAATCATCAGATTTTAAATCATTTAAAGTAAGTGATTCGGTTGTTTGCAAATCCAGTTTCACACCATCTTTAAACCACTGGTATTTATTAT
>JBBIVS010000384.1:0-4056 GCA_037439605.1 Draconibacterium sp.
ACCACATTTCAATAAAATTATCTTTGCTGCATGAGTCGGAAAATGCTGATAACATTAATAGTGTTAATGGTTTTTGTACTTTCGGGATTGATATTGGTGCAAACAAAAATGATAAAAACTGCATCTGAAATCAGGGAAGAACAATTCAACCAGTTGGTGCGAAACGCATTACTTCGAGTTGCTTCGCAATTAGACCAGTATGAGTATGTTGTGGCGAGAAACAGTGCAATGACCAACCAGTTACGCGGCACGGGGCTGTCAACCGACAGGTTTAATGTTTTTCCAAAAAACAGTATCAGTGGCGGTTCAATCAGTTTTGGGTTAAGGTATTCTGATAATGGTGTGGTAAGTTCTTATCAGGAAGAAATTCAGTTTAATATTCCGGATTCGTCGCAGAACCAGAAAGGTGCAACAAAAACCCAAAACGAAAATTTTTTAGGATTTGAAAGTCTTGTTGAATTCAGAAAAGAACAGCAGCGAAAAAGGGAAAGTTTTTTAAACGACATAAGCTGGTACCGGAATTATAAAGTGTTTTTGGAAGAAAGGCCTATCCGTGAAAGAATTGATTCGGTTTTTTTGAAAGAGATTCTTGCTTTGGCATTAAACGAAACTGGTATTGACTTGGAATATAAATATGCAGTTAAGAACTCCAACCTTGGCCGCGACAAGATGATTTTTGGAGATGCTGATTATAACCCGGGTAAAACAAAAGTTTTTCCGCAACCTCTTTTCCAAAACGACCTGAACGGTGCAAAACCCAATTACCTGTACATTTATTTTCCTAAACGTTCGGGATACTTATTGCGCGAAACAGGTTTTACTATAATACCAACCGTAATTTTAACGGCAATTTTAATTGCAATTTTTGTTTATACTGTTATGGTTATTTTCAGGCAAAAGAAATTATCGATAATAAAAAATGACTTTATAAATAACATGACCCACGAGCTGAAAACCCCAATTTCAACTATTTCTCTTGCCAGTCAGATGCTTGAGGATGGAAGTATAACAAATACACCGCAAACAATTGAACATATTTCAAGGGTGATAACACAGGAAAGTAAAAGGTTAAGTTATCAGGTTGAAAAAGTGTTGCAAATGGCGGTGTTTAACGAGGGTAAACTGAAATTCAGGTTCAAGGAATTTGATGTAAACAAAATGATTGAAACAGTTGCTGCAAATTTTGAACTCAGGGTTAAAAGCAAAAACGGAAAACTGACAACCGAAAAACTTGCTGAAAAACCAATAATAAACGGTGATGAAGTTCACATTACGAATGTTATTTTTAATCTGCTTGATAATGCAATGAAATACAGTAACGATTCACCCGAAATAAAAATAACCACTGAAAACAAAAAAGATCAGTTGGCAATTTCTGTGCAGGACAAGGGGATTGGAATACCCAAAGAACATCAGACACAGATTTTTGAAAGATTTTACCGCGTGCCAACCGGAAATATTCATAATGTAAAAGGTTTCGGTTTGGGTTTGAGTTATGTTAAAAAAATTGTAGATTCGCATAACGCAAAAATAAAGGTGGAAAGTACTGTAAATAAAGGAACAAAATTTACCATTTTATTCCCACAAATAAATAATTAGTCATGGAACAGAAAACAAAATTATTACTGGCTGAAGACGATGAGAATTTGGGATTACTTCTCAAAGAGTATTTAATTGCAAAAGGATACGAAGTGAATTTATATCCTGATGGAGAAGCCGCATACAGGCTTTATGCGCGAGCATTTTGACATTTGTATTTTGGATATAATGATGCCTAAAAAGGATGGATTTACCCTCGCAAAAGATATCAGGATTGTAAATCCCGATATCCCGATTATTTTTCTTACTGCGAAAAATATGAAAGATGATGTACTTGAAGGTTTTAAAATAGGCGCTGACGATTACATTACAAAACCTTTCAGTATGGAAGAGTTAATCATGAGGATTGAGGCGATTCTGAGACGCACTTTGCTCGAAAGCCAGTCGAATGCCCAACCTGTTTTCACACTGGGGCGATATACTTTTGATACGCGCAAACAAACATTGGCTCAGGGCGATGAAGTTGTTAAACTCACAACAAAAGAGTCGGATTTACTTAAATTACTTTGTCAGAATGCCAATAAAATTCTGGAAAGAAATTACGCCCTTCGTTCAATATGGATCGACGATAACTATTTTAATGCCAGAAGTATGGATGTTTACATAACAAAACTGCGAAAACACTTAAAAGATGAGCCTGGTGTTGAAATCATAAATGTTCACGGTAAAGGCTACAAAATGATAATGTAAAAAAAATGCCACTGAATTGAAAAACAGTGGCATTTTTTTTAATCCAGTTTTAAAACTGCAAGAAAAGCTTTTTGTGGTACTTCAACATTTCCAATTTGTTTCATCCGCTTTTTCCCTTTTTTCTGTTTTTCAAGCAATTTGCGTTTTCGGGTTATATCCCCGCCATAACATTTGGCAGTAACATCTTTTCTGACAGCTTTTACTGTCTCTCGGGCAATTATTTTCGCCCCGATTGCAGCCTGAATTGCTATGTCAAACTGCTGTCTTGGAATTAGTTCCTTTAGTTTTTCGCACATTCTGCGCCCAAAATAATAAGCGTTGTCGAAATGTATCAATGTTGAAAGCGCATCCACCATCTCGCCATTTAAAAGTATATCTAACCTTACCAGTTTTGCAGGTTTATAACCGCTGATGTGATAATCGAAAGACGCGTACCCCCTTGAAATACTTTTCAGTTTATCGTAAAAGTCAAAAACAATCTCGCCAAGCGGCAAATCGAAAATCAGTTCGGCTCTTTCGGCGGTAAGGTAACTTTGATTGAGCAGTGTGCCCCTTTTTTCAAGACATAATGTCATGATTGCCCCGATATATTCCGATGCGGTAATGATGCTTGCTTTAATATATGGTTCGTCAATTTCTTCAATGGTTGTTGCCACAGGCATTCCTGAAGGATTGTAAACTGTTGTGGTTGAGCCATCGGTAAGATGTACAAGATAAGAAACGTTTGGTACAGTGGTTATTACATTCATGTCGAATTCCCTTTCCAGTCGTTCCTGAATGATTTCCATGTGCAGCAAACCAAGGAATCCGCAACGGAACCCAAAACCAAGCGCTGCCGATGATTCAGGTTCAAAAGTCAACGAGGCATCATTTAACTGGAGTTTGTCCATTGCATTTCTGAGGTCTTCGTAATCATCGGCATCAATGGGGTAAATTCCGGCAAAAACCATAGGTTTAACCTCTTCGAAACCTTCAATCCTGCTCTCGCACGGATTTTTTACGTGGGTTATTGTGTCGCCAACTTTTACTTCCTTTGCAGTTTTGATACCTGAAATAATGTAACCTACATCTCCCGTGGTCAGATATTCACGGGGAGAAAGGCCAAGTTTTAAAACGCCTACTTCTTCGGCAAAATACTCTTTTTTTGTGGCCATGAATTTTACAAGGTCTTTTTTTGCAATCTGTCCGTTTATAATTTTAAAATAAGCAATGATACCGCGAAAAGAGTTAAAAACCGAATCGAAAATCAGTGCCTGCAATGGTGCATTTGGGTCTCCTTTCGGTGCTGGGATTTTTTTAATTATGCTATCAAGAATTTCTTCAATGCCCATACCCGTTTTTCCGCTTGCCCTGATGATATCTTCATGATCACAGCCAATCAAATCTATTATCTGCTCTTCAACTACTTCAGGCATTGCGCTTTCCATGTCCATTTTGTTAAGTATCGGAATGATTTCGAGATCATTTTCAAGAGCCAGGTACAGGTTCGAAATGGTTTGTGCCTGAATGCCTTGAGATGCATCAATGATTAGTAAAGCACCCTCGCAAGCTGCAATTGAACGGGAAACTTCATACGAAAAGTCAACATGTCCGGGAGTATCAATAAGGTTTAATTTATAACTGTTACCTTCGTGAACGTAATCCATCTGAATAGCATGACTTTTTATCGTAATTCCACGTTCCTGTTCAAGTTCCATGTTATCGAGTACCTGATCGTGCATATCCCTTTCACCGATCGTTTTAGTGAACTCAAGCAGACGGTCGGCC
>JBBIVS010000385.1:0-241 GCA_037439605.1 Draconibacterium sp.
AGTTCCACCTTCTCCACCGGCGGTTCCAATAAAACCTTATCCCCTTCTTTCAAACCTTCTTCAACCAGCACAAACTCTTCGTTTTCAAGGCCGGTCTTTATTTGCTGTTTTCCTGAACCTTTGGGTGTTTTCAGGTACACATATTTGGAGCCGTTTTCCCTGAATACCGAATTAACGGGTATCGAAATCACGTTTTCCAGCTTTGCCAAAATAATATCGTTGTTGCTGTTCATGGCCGGTT
>JBBIVS010000385.1:251-4050 GCA_037439605.1 Draconibacterium sp.
AATCCTTCGTGGGTGTTATCGAGATGAATCACCACCTTGAAAACCTTCATATCAAAGTCCTTGTGGCTTTCGCCCACGCGGGCAATGGTTTTAATACTTCCTTTTATCATTACGCCTGCCAGCGCATCGAAAGTAACACGAACGCTGTCGCCAACATTTATTTTTGAAATGTCAATCTCTTTAACGTAAATCTCGGAGATTACACTCGACATATCGGGCAATGTTGCAATGGGCGGGGCAAATTCATAAGTCGAAACATTATCGTCCTTGCTGTATTTTTTGCCATCCCAGCTTTTTCCAAAAATCACAATCCCGTCTTCAGGCGCAGTAATCCGCGCGGCTGCCATCGCCTGCTGAAATTTTTCAATTCTCTGCTGGGCCCTTTCCACTTCACTTGCTGAACGTGCCACCCTTGTTTTCAGACGGTTTTGCTCGAGCAAATAATCGCGCTGCTTTTTTTTGATGCTGTTTTCCGCCTTTAAATAGGCCATTTGGGCTTTTCGCTGGTAAGCCTCCGATTCGTAAACCGACTGTTCGAGGTCGATTTTGTTGTATTCCAAATCGAGCATTGCGTTTTTAATATCTTCCCGCATTTGGGTCAACCGCACAGCACTGTCGATTTTGGCATTGTTTAAATCGGCCATTTCCCTTTCAAGTTCCTGCTGTTCTTCACGCATTCCTGAAACAACCTGACTTGCGTCTAACTGAATGATAAAGTCGCCTTTTTTAACGTTTTTTCCATCCTGGGTCAAGTCGATGATTTTCATTGACCAAAGTTGTAAATCACGATCGCCCAAAATTTTTGGGGCGCGTATCACTGTTGCAACCATCCCGTTTATTTCACCCTTACAGGTAAGTACAGCTTCAAATCTGCCTTTTTTCACTTCGAAATATTTTGGGGATTTTTCAGGTGACTGTGCAAAATAGAATGAAGCGAGAACAATTATCGCTGTCAAAATTGTGCCCCCAATCAAAAAGTATTTTCTTTTAGCTGCCATTTTTTATTTTTCTAAAATTTCGTCGTAGTTAACGGTAAGCGGCCTGTTGTTTTCAAAATCAAAAAGTGTTAGGCTTCTTAGTCTGAAATACGACGACCAGTAATCCCTTAGCCGGTTGAGGTACGAAATCCGTGCATTTTCCTGGTCGGTGCTGGCAATGTTCAGGTTTACAATGTTTATTTTACCGATAAGGAAACGCTGGAACGATACGTCGTAGCCCAATCTTGCAACAGTGTCGGCTTTGGCGGCGTTTTTCACCTGGCTGGCCTGAAGGTTAAATTCAAGTACACTTTGAATTACATCCATTTCAAAATCAATACGCTCCTGTTTAATGGTAGCCAGCGCAACTTCACGGTTTGACTGGGCCATTGAAACACGGCCTTTATTTCTGCCCCAATCGGCAAT
Source organism: Draconibacterium sp. (assembly GCA_037439605.1). Taxonomy (GTDB): domain Bacteria; phylum Bacteroidota; class Bacteroidia; order Bacteroidales; family Prolixibacteraceae; genus Draconibacterium. Next base: position 1,655 of record JBBIVS010000385.1, read on the forward strand.
TGGAACATTAATGCCCAGGCTAAACCGTTGGCTTTTATCGGGTTGCCCGTAAACATCGGTAAATTCATCCGACGAACGGCTCATCCCGTACATGGCATAAACAGAAGTGTTAATTCCAGTTTCAGCTTTGACCCTTTTTACGTTTTGATCCTGCTGTAATATTCGCTGCTGATGGTTAATCATTTCGGGGTTATTTTCAAGCGCCTGTGTCAGTGCAATATCCGGGTCGATTTGAAGTCCCGGTATTTCGCTTGGTATGATACATTCTATTTCCACGTTTTTTTCCATACCCAGAAACGAATTCAAACTTGCCTGTGCCCTTTTTTCGTCCAGAATTGCCATACTCAGCGCCTGCTCGGTATTTAACAACCTGAGTTCCAGATTTAACAGTTCATCCTGAGTAATCGTTCCCACCTGAAACCTGCCTTTACCAATGTTATAAATTGTATCGGCGTTGGCATAATTGGTTTGTGCAATTCCTCTCTGAATTTGAGCCGTAATCAACTGAAAAAACTGATAGGTCGATTTAATCCGGAGATCTTCAATATCCTGGATAAACGTTTTTTTAGCCTTTTCAAACTTAACTGGTTCAATTTTCGACTTCCATTTCAATTCGTTGTAACCGTTGAGATCCTGCGAGTATCCTATGCTGAACGGTGTTGCAGAGTACGAGGTGTTTTGATTGCCACCCAGGTTTTTTATCATTCCCAGTTCCGAACGTAAAAACAATTCACCACCCGTAAAACCAACATTTTGCGTGGCCGATATCGCTACATCTGAATCAACATATTCCCTTAACCTGTATTCATCTTCGTTGGTTTCGAAGTTGTATTCCTTTTTCAGGAAGCGGTTAAAGTCGAGCGGATTTGTACGGAGTGAAATTCCCGGTAACCTTTCGGCCTGGAAAAACCTGTACTCCCAGTAACTTGCAAGGTACATGTTTTTATTTCTGAATGCGTCAATTGATTGTTTGGAGGCAATTTGAATTATTTCGGGAAGCGTAAGCCTGATTTTATCCTGCGATTTGATTTGAAAACTTAGGCTGATGATTATGAGTAAAATGATTAACTTTTTCATATTGAATCAGGTTTTTGTTTTATGCGCGTAATGAAACAACGGGGTCATTTTCGGCGGCTTTTTTTGCAGGCAGATATCCGAAAGTGATGCCCACAATCACGGAAACACCGAATGCAATAAAAATGCTGAAAAATGAAATGATGGTCTTAATATCGAAAACGGCAGTAATTACTTTCGAAAGAACTATTCCGAGTATTATTCCGATAATTCCTCCGGTAAGGCTGATCAAAGTCGATTCGGCAAGAAACTGGGCAATAATGTCTTTTTGTTTGGCCCCAACGGCTTGGCGAACGCCAATTTCGCGGATGCGTTCCATGACCGAGGCCAGCATGATGTTCATGATACCGATTCCGCCCACGATGAGCGAAATACCGGCAATGGCGCCCAAAACCACGTTAAAGATGTTTTTTGTTTTTTGTTGCTGTTTTAACAGCAATTCGGGAATGGTAACTTCAAAATCGTACAATTCCGAGTGGCGCCGCAGCAACATACGTTTTATCAGGTTTGCCGACTGGCTGAGTTGCTCCGTTTCCTTCACCTGTACAATAATTTTATCGAGCTGGTTCAGGTTAGGGTCGGTATCAATTGTATTATCGGTTTGTTCGGCGCCACCTATTATTACCACCATTCCGTCACCCCCGCTTCGCTGGTTGGCTTTGGCAATTTCATCGGCCCTGAGCAAAGCCCTGTTTTTAAACCTGAGCAACATGGTTTGAACCGGTATAAAAATTTTATTGTCGGAACTGCTGATTCCAAGTTCGTCGGATGCCGAAGCAGTAAAATCGCGTTTTTCAACAACCCCAACAATTTTAAGCCAAATCTGGCCGCATTTAATGTATTTTCCAACAGGGTCTTCCTGTCTGAAAAACTGGGTTTTAATATTGTCGCCGATAACACAAACCGGCAGCCCCTTTTCTGTTTGAATTTCGTTAAACCGGTTTCCGGATGCCAGTTGCATGTTAAACAGGTCGAAATAGCTGTTTTCAATTCCTTCCAAAACCACCGGTTTGCTTTTGCCATCGAGCAGGGCCGAATAGTTAAACGAAATCACAGGCGAAATTCTTTCGACCGTGGGTAAAATCTGTTTTATGGCTTCAACATCAAACAGAGTCAATCCTTTTGAGAATTTTTTCCCGCCGGGTTTGCTGTTGTCGTCGCTGTTTTTACTTGCCTGACCGCCATCGTTTACTGTAAAACTGCTTGGAGTAATTACAATATTATTTACCCCAACCAATTTTATCTGCTCCAGAATTTCCTGCTCGGCTCCGTTGCCAATGGCCAGCATGCTGATTACCGCTGCAACGCCAAAGATAATTCCC
>JBBIVS010000386.1:0-3107 GCA_037439605.1 Draconibacterium sp.
AATTGAGCGCAATAAACAGGATTGCATATTTTACGGAGCGCATTGATTTTTGGTAATGATCGACCGGAATAAGCAATTCGACTCCTAATTTTGCCTCATGTGTGTTGTATTTCTGGTCAATCCATTGCTGGGGAAAATTGCGGTTAAGGTGGGTTACTTTCCAGTTGGCGGTGAATCCGTTGGCTGAAACATCGCGGCTTTCGGGAAGAAATCCGCCTGTAAATCCCGGGTCTGCCCAGTCTGATTTCATAGCAACTTCAGTGGTTTTTCCAAGCGCTTCAACCGATAAATCTTCAGAACCGTTTATTTTAAGTTCAATTTCGAAATTTAGTGGCTGGTTTAGCTCAACCGAACCTGCTTTTACAGTAATTCCCGACCCGAACAAATCGCCATCGGGAACTCCCGGTTCAACCATGTATTTCATACCGTTAACAACCATTTCGGGCAGGTTTTTAATGCCGCGCATATCCGAAACGCCAATGGTGAAATAAGCTGCACTCATATTGTATTGGGCATTCTGGAGATCAAAAAGTGTAACGTTGGGCTGTGCAAATGTGCCTTGCAATTTGAGTTTTCCTTCGTAAACCACAACTTTGTAAATCCCTCGTTTCCTGGTTTCGGGATACAGGACTCCGTCGGCTTTTAATGTTTCAGGCAGAAAATGAGCCACCCCTTTTCGAATTTTAGTACCTTGATTATTTAAGTCCGGTTCAATTACCGAAAACGGCACATTTAAAACCGGCCCGGCTACCACTTGTTTCCCGCCCCATTGGGAGTAAAGTTCATTTTTCACCTTTTCGCTCAGGGCTATTCTTTCGCTGATTATGTCCTGAATCAGAAAAGATGGGATAAGCAGTAAAACAGCTAAAAATGAAACGATAATCATTTTAACACTGTAACTGTTCAAAAACTGTTGAATACCTTTTGTTTCCATAATTTAAATTGATAAAAGTACTTTGAAATTCAAAGTTGTAAATAAAAAAATTATTGTTTGTTTATTAGTTCTTCAAGTGCAGCCAAATGCCGACGAAACAAATTCCTTCCATTGTCGGTTGCCTTGTAGGATGTACTTGGCTTCCGGCCAATGAATTGCTTGGAAACAACAATTATTTCCTGTTGTTCCAAAGCTCTCAGGTGACTTGCCAGGTTCCCGTCAGTCAATCCGAGCAGTTCTTTCAGCGCATTGAAATCAAGCGTGTCGTTCACCATGAGCGCCGACATGATTCCCAGCCTGATGCGGCTTTCAAATACTTTCTGAAGATTTGAAATTGGATTTTTCATATTTCTCTGTCATGCCTGTAATACATTACTGTTCCATAAACTATATGCATCAGTCCAAACCCAATGGCCCAAAACAAAAGGGCATAATTTATCAAAACAGCGGCAAGAATTCCCAAAACAATTTCTGTTAATCCGAGATAATGAATTTCGCCAAAGGTAAACTTTCCGGCATTTACCAAGGCCAACCCGTAAAAAACAAGCATGAATGGAACAACCATATCTGGGTTATTTCGAAATAACAGGATGAGGATGATTATTCCCCCTGAAACCAGAGGGACCATTAAGTGAAACAGCAGTCTCCGTGTTGAATTTGTCCAAAACTGTTGCCCGTGCCTCCTTGATTTCCGGTACGAAAAATAAACTGCGCCTGACAATGCAAAAGCAAGAACCAGTACAGCATCAATTGCAAGATAAAACCCGAAGCCGGGCTTTAACTGACCGCCGGCAATTTGAACATAATCGCTGTAAAAAACCTGACCGGAATCTAAAATAAAAAACCAGGCTATTCCTGCGCCTATCAATGCACACGCGCCGGCAAAAATTCCGGCTAATCCGCTAAGCGATAAAAACTTTGACGACCTTTCCATGATTTCACGGATTGCCTGAATATCTTCGTTCGGATTTATTGTATTTGTTTTCATTTAAAAAGTACTTTGAAATACAAAGTTAGAAATGTAAATTGAAAATCCAATAAAAAGCAATAAAAAAACAGGTATTAAACAGAAATCTCAATAAAAGAGTAAATCTTTATCGCCGATTTACGTCAACCGAGCTAAACTTTATTATTTTGCACATTTAATTAGTCATGGAACTAAACTATAGTAATGATAAAACTTAAACCAAAACCGATTTACTTTTTTCAGGCTATTCTTTTTATTCTGATAATTAGCTGCGAGAAATTATCGGAACAGGATATTTACAAAAGACCTGCATGGCTTCCGGGAAAATTATATACCACAGTTTCAGTTCAGGATAACCTTACCATGTTTACAGAGTGCCTGCGGCTTACCGGGCTTGACAAGATAATTGATGTTTCGGGAAGCTGGAGCGTTTTTGCACCCACCGATGAAGCAATGAAACAATTCCTTTCCGAAAATAAATATGCAGGTATTTCTGCCATTCCGCCGGATGAACTTGAGCGAATTACTGAGTTCCATATTATTCAAAATCCATGGTCGTTTGAGCAATTGAAGAGTCTTGGTGTAAATGGATGGAAAACGGGAGATGATAATAAATCGAATCCTTATGCGTACAAACGCGAAACAATATTTAAAAATCATAATGAAAAATACTGGATTAAAAGGGCACAAAAGAAGGACATGATTGTGATGGATTCAACAAAATCTGACGGTTATAAAAAGGTTTATGTTCAGTCGCGAAAATATGTGCCCATTTTTTTTGATGAGTATTTAAAAATAAACAGCCTCACCTCTGAAGATTTCCGGTTTTATTTTGGCAGGCCATTCGAACCCGGGAATGTGTATTATGCAGGGGCCAAAATTATTAAGGCCGATATTTTAGCCGAAAACGGATTTGTACACATCATCGACAAGGTTGTAAATCCTATGCTGAATGCAAAGGAACTGCTTGAAAAAGCAATGCCCGGTGAAACCTATAACCTGTTCACGGAAATGGTTTACTGGTATTACCCAAATTTTGAGGCCAATAAGGAAGCCACATTCAATCAGCCCGAAGCAAGGTTTGGGGGATTGGTTGATACTTTGTGGGATTTAGATTACGCCAGCCTGGCATTTAATCTTCACAGCGAACGAATCTATAATTTTAATCAAACCCTGATAAGGCACAACGGCTTGTTTGCCCCAACC
>JBBIVS010000386.1:3117-4049 GCA_037439605.1 Draconibacterium sp.
AATGCGTTCAGGGAATTTATTGATGGCACCCTAACTGTAAAATCAGGATTCCCTCACTGGGCCGATCAAAAATCCCTGCCGCCCGATATTGTTAAGATCATTATCGCTCAAAATTTTAAGACATCGGCACTATATCCTTCAACTGTTCAATATCAGGAAATTTTTAAGAAAGGGAACAGGTATCGTCAGAATGAAGGAAGTATCGTAAGAAAAGTATTTGGCAGCAACTGTACCTTCATTGGTCTGAATACATACATTCCCGATAGGGTGTTTACCAGTGTTACAGGGCCGGTATTTTGCCGCCCCAATTATTCCATTTTCAGGCGGGCGATTCTGTATTCCGGCGCTATTGACGCCATAGCCAACCATGCAGGGAAGTTGTACTTTTTCCCGATTCCTGATTATGCGTTAATGGGCGATTCCTCATTAATAATCAACTGGATTAATCGGGATCAGGAGATATTTAATTTTCAGGTATTAAACAAGTTAACGCGCCAGGTTGAAAGCGTTGGCACCAATACCCTCAGAAACTGGATACTGAACCAGGTAGGAACTTCGACATCAGGCATAATCGCCGGCAAGGAAACCATCCGGACACTGGGGGGTTATAACATTACATGGGATCATAACAATAACACCATCAGGGGCCCGTATCCATGCACGGCAGGCTATAAATCGGACATCATAACAACCTGCACGCCAGTAATGCTGAATGAACCGACTGATAATGGCAAAACTTACAGTGTAGGGTACTGGTTTAATTTTACGAAATGAGATAAGTCAATTTTCAATTTCGATAATTAAAGCGCCAATCCATGTTTTATTTATGTGGAAAGGGTCTGTAAAACAGCACATCAGAGATAGAATGAATTGCGCCGGTGCTGGTCATAATATTACAATTATCCCAAACCGGGCGAATATAATTGATCAAA
>JBBIVS010000387.1:0-247 GCA_037439605.1 Draconibacterium sp.
TTATCGAGTGTTTTACTTAAAACTTTGTTATCGGCAGTTTTTACCAACCGGATTACTTTGTCGTTATCGATATTAATGACATCTTTTTTATTAAAAACAACCTGAATATCAGTACAAATTATATTTTTACTTTCGATTGAAGTAAAGGCCAGCGTTCCGACAATAAAGATTATCAGTACCAAAAATCCTGTTAATTTCAATATCTTCCGAGCCATTATTCCTTTGTTTTAAGAATTTCAATAATATC
>JBBIVS010000387.1:280-3802 GCA_037439605.1 Draconibacterium sp.
AGCACAATTTCGCATTTGTTGTTTCTCAAAATATCGAGCATTTGCGGTTTTGTAACCAGGTGTTTGTCATGCAGTTTCATTTGGTTGAAAATGACTTCCGAAGAAATTCCTTTAATTGGTTCCTCGCGGGCCGGATAAAGCGGTATGAGAATGGCAGTATCGAGCATATCGAGACTTGCGGCAAACTCGGCTGAAAAATCGCGGGTGCGGGAATAAAGGTGGGGCTGAAAAATACCGGTAAGTTTGCGGCCTTTAAATAATTCTTTTACCGATGAAATGATTGCCTTTAACTCTTCGGGATGATGCGCATAATCATCAATATAAATGTATTTTTCGTTTCTGAACCGTACATCGAACCGGCGTATCACACCCTGGTAATCTTCCAGCCCGGTTTTAATTTCGGCTGGGGTTGCTCCTGCCAAAAAGGCCAGCGATGCTGCACCAACTGCATTTTCCACATTCAGCAATCCCGGATAATTCATTTTACATCCTTCAATAATCCCGCCGGGCGTATTTAAATCGAACTGATAAAATCCTTCTTCAGCATTTAACTGCAGGTTAGCGGTTGTAAAATCAGCCTCCTGGTTCAGCGCATAAGAATAAATTTTAGCAGTTGTTTTTTGAGTATTCAGTTCAATGCCTTTTTTGATTATCAGTGAACCACCCGGCTGAATTTGAGAAATAAACCTTTCGAACGATTCCACAATTTTGTCTTTCTGCCCGTAAATATCCAAATGGTCGGCATCGATGCTCGTTACGAGGGCCAGAAAGGGAGTGAGGTGCAAAAAAGAGCGGTCGAATTCGTCGGCTTCGGCAACAATCCAGGGCGACTCAACTTTTGGCAGCAGCAAATTGGTGCCAAAATTTTTGGAAATTCCACCCAAAAAAGCGCCGCAACCGTGGTATGTTTTGTTCAGAATATTTGCAACCATTGTACTTACGGTTGTTTTGCCATGTGTGCCCGAAACGGCAATACCGCTTCTTTCGTTGCAAACCAGGCCTAAAACTTTTGCGCGTTTCAGCAGAGGGATTGTCCTTTCCCTGAACCAAGACAATTCCTTGTGTTCTTCGGGCAGTGCCGGTGTAAAAACCGCAAGCGTGTTTGCAGGATTCCAGTTGCTGGGTATCTTGCGGATATCATCATCGAAATGAATATCGATGCCCTCTGCCTGCATGGCTTCTGTAAGCGCCGTTGGTGTGCGGTCGTAACCAGCCACGTTTCGACCTGTGAATTTAAAATAACGTGCCAGCGCACTCATGCCAATTCCCCCGATTCCGAGGAAATAGACATTCCGGATATGTTGCAGGTTTTTCATTTTGCTATTAACTTTTCAACCTCATCAACAATTGTTTTTGTTGCTTCAGGTTTTGCCAATATTTTAATATTAGTTGCCATTAACAGGCATAACTCAGTATTATTTACCAGGTCGAAAGCGACCCGGAAGAGTTTATTATCAATCTCATTATCAGAAATCATAACAGCAGCATCTTTGTCAACAAGGGCCATTGCATTTTTGGTTTGGTGGTCTTCGGAAACATTCGGCGACGGAACAAGAATTGCCGGTTTTCCAACAAGGCAAAGTTCAGAAATAGTCCCTGCACCTGCTCTCGAAATTACCACATCGGCTGCGGAATACGCCAAATCCATCCGGGATATAAACTGATGAATTTGCAAATTCTCAGGTTTTTTGCCTTGAATTTCAGCCTGGATTTTATCGAAATATATTGCACCGGTTTGCCATATTACCTGCACGCCCGATTTTGCAATAACTTCGAGATTTTTCAACACTGCATTATTGATTGATCGCGCCCCCAAACTTCCACCCACGATTAAAACCACCCGGTTGTTTGCGGTTAAACCAAAGTATTCAAGCGCTTCATTTTTATTTTGTAAATTGTTCAGCAGGTTTTCGCGCACAGGGTTACCGGTTAAAATGATTTTATTGGAAGGGAAATACCCATCCATTTTGTCGTAAGCAACGCAAATTGAATTTACTTTCCGGCTCAGAATTTTGTTGGTTATTCCGGCATAAGAATTTTGTTCCTGAATCAGCGTGGGGATTTTACGGTTCGCGGCCGCGCGCAAAAGAGGCCCGCTGGCATAACCTCCAACGCCGATGGCAATTTCGGGTTTGAATTCCTTTACAATCTTTTTTGCCATCGAAGCGCTTTGGATTAATTTACCGAAGAATGTAAATATTTTCAAACTTGGTTTGCGGGGAAATCCCATGACAGGCAACCCCACAATTTTGTAACCTGCTGCCGGTATTTTCTCCATTTCCATGCGCCCCAAAGCGCCAACAAACAAAATCTCGGCATCGGGGTAACGCCTTTTAATTTCGTTTGCAATGGAAAGGGCCGGGAAAATATGCCCGCCGGTTCCTCCTCCGCTTAATATTACTTTATTAATCTTCATTTTTTCATTTCTTCATCTTCATCGGGTGCATTCACCTGGATTGGCTGTTTTTGTTCTTCGCTGTCAACATCGTTTTGATGGCTCACGCTTAAAATGCAGCCGAAAGCAACAGAGGTGAACAGTAGCGATGTTCCGCCCAGGCTAATCCAGGGCAGCGGTTGACCGGTAACCGGCAGCACCCCGCTCGAAACGCCAATATTGATTAAGGCCTGGTATACCATTACCAGCGACAGGCCAATAACCACAAATGCAGGAAACGTTCGCGATGATCGCCTGACAATAACAATTCCTCTGAAAAAGAAAATCAGATAAAGGAAGATTACCCCGGCGCCAAATATTAATCCGTATTCCTCAACAATAATTGCAAAAATAAAATCGTTGTATGCCGCTGCCATATAATTGCTTACGTCAGATTGCCCCGGCCCTTTGCCAAAAATTCCTCCGGAGTAAATTGCAAGTTTTGCATAATCGGCCTGAGTTACACCCTGTTCTGAATTGGGATCGCCATGAATAAACCGTTCAATTCGTCCTTTAATGGTATGAATTCGCCCTATGCTATCCGGAACCAAATCGGCAGTAAAATAAATCAATACAATCAGTCCCACGCCTGCGGTAAAAACCAGTAACATGTACCTGATTGGTATCCGGCCAACAAACATCATGGTCATGATGGTGGCAAAAATGAGCGCCGATGTTGAAAAATTGGACAATAAAATTAATCCGCAAACCAAAGCAGTGAAAATCATTATTTTTTTAAAGGCTGCAGCCAAATCCTGTTTTGTTTTCTGTTTTTTCCCCAAAACCTTCGCTGTAAAAAGAATTAAAGAAATTTTGGCAACTTCGGCTGGCTGAAACGAGAAAATTCCGAGATTAAAGGTTCTTCCGGTGCCTTTCAATATTCCGGCAAATTTTAAAACCACCGCAATCATAAGTAAAAGAATACTCCCATAAAGTAAATAGTTGGCAGCTATTGAATAAAACTTTACTGGAATTACATTAACCATCAGTACAATTACACCCAAACCCATTCCAATAAAAAACACCTGGCGAACAAGATAGTGAATTGTGTTGCCCCCGTGCACACGATATGCCAGTGCACCGGTTGC
>JBBIVS010000387.1:3816-4043 GCA_037439605.1 Draconibacterium sp.
ATCAGCAGCGATAGCAGCGACAAAAACACAAGTATTATCCAGATTACCCGATCGCCTTTAAAATATTTTAAAATTGAAAATTCCATTACAAATTTCTTACCCTCTGTTTAAACTGATTTCCGCGGTCTTCGTAATTTTCAAACAAATCGAAACTGGCACAGGCCGGCGATAAAAGCACTGTGTCGCCATTGCGGGCCAGGTAATATGCTGTTTTAACAGCTTCGTCC
>JBBIVS010000388.1:0-2220 GCA_037439605.1 Draconibacterium sp.
TTGAATAGTTGGCATAAACACCTGTTTTTTATATAGTTAATAATCTTTTCAAAATTGGACTGCAAAAGTATGCAAAATTCCTTAAAAACAACCATTTATGAGAGAAAAATCCATACCTCCCCCTAAAAACGGTGTGCAAAAGTACTATTTTGATTTAAAGTACAATGACTGTTAATGCTTTTTTTTATAAAAATTAAGATTGAGACAGTTTGCAAGCAATCACTGGTTGAGATTTTTCGAAAATAGGGTAAAGTTTAAAATTCGAAACGACAAAATTCAAAAAACAAATAAAAATCAATTCAGAAAATTTCAAAATTCAAACAGTCACAAAATTGAACTTTGGAATTTTGAATTTATTTGAATTTTGCTTTTTGATTTTTTGAAATTTATTTCTCTATAAATAAATGAATGAATGAAAAGCCAATAATTCTAAAATCGTTCCCTGAAGATGGAAACCAAAGGTTCAACCAAACGTTCGATTAAACGCCGGTCTTTAGTAATGATTTCGGCATTACCCTGCATTTCCTGATTAAACGGAAGTTCCTTTTTATAATTTGTAACGAGATTATTGATTAAACTGATTTCAGCGGTGTAATATCCACCTTTCTCAGTGGTGACAGGTACCATCGAAATATTTGTGATATTTCCTTCCAAAAGACCATATTCCATGTATGGATAATTATCGAGTTTGATGTTTACTTTTTGTCCCACTTCAACCTTGCCGGCACCGGCAATTGGAATGGTGGCTTTCCCGATGATTTCCTGCTCGTTTTCAGGAACCACGCTAAATACAACATTCCCCGCTGAAACAAACTGGTTGACACTCCAGAAATTGGTAAATGTAACCTGCCCGGCAATAGGAGTTTTTAAAACATAACCCTGTTCCCATGCTTTTAACTGGTTTACCAGGTTGTCGTATTTTTCTTTTAATGCCGCCAGCAATTTATTTTCTGTTTCGGCTTTCAGCACCTGTTGTTCCTGAATCTGCTGTTTCAACTGGTTCATGGTTATTTGCGTGCTTGCCAGATTTGTCATAGCATTTTGATAGGCATATTTTTGTTTAAGCATTGCAGCTTCCGATTTTTCAAAATCAACATCCGACATCACCTTTCTCACGTGCAACGCTGAATCGCGGTGAAACTGGCTTGAAGCGAGTATGTAATCCTGATTAAGAACGCTTATTTGCTGCCTGAGTTTTTCGTAGTAATTGGCATAATCGGTTACCTGTTTTTCAAGCGATTTTATCCTTTGTTCATAGGTATTGAAATTCACTGAAGTCTGGTATTCACGAAGCTGGCTTACCAGGGTTGAATAATAGGAATGATTTTGTCCCAGACTGTATTCCTTATTGAATGAAAAATTAATCAGCAATTCGGGTTGGTTAAAATACGGCTGTATTGATTCGAGTAATTTAACCAGTTCATAAACATCTTCGTAATTTGCAGGATTTTCAATAATTCCAAGTATTGTATTTGCAGCAACTGTCTGTTTGTCTTCAACAAAGATTTTATCTAGTTTTCCATCAGAACGGGCAACAACCGAAATTGGCGGATTTTCGGAAACAATGGTAACCCGGGCTTCAATAATATCGGGGTATTTGTAGAAGTAACTGCCTGTCAGCAAAACTAAAACAACAACAGAAATGATAACAATTCCCCAACGGATTATCCATTTTGGCGGAGTCCCCATGATTTCCTGCACCTCGTCGGAACGAATTTCTATGTTGTTTGAATCTGACAAATTGTTAAATGTTAAATGTTAAATTGTAAAATTGTTAAATGTCAATTTGTAAATTGCCATTTTAAAATTTAAGTTTTTGGTTTGTGAATTTAATTAAATGGAAGATTTCCACTTTAATATCAGTAAATCTTTCAAGTATGACATCTTTATCATTCTCTGAGATTAATTCTCTAACTGATGATTTTCTAAGCCAATCACACGATTCTTCCAATGAAGCCAAACTTATCCTGTAATATTTTATTTTATCCTTTTTTGAATAGCGACTAAATCCTTCTGCAATATTTGCAGAAATTGAGTCGGCAGCTCTAACGAATTGTTTTCCAACAGTATCTTTTGCAAAGTAATCCCATTTTATCACAATCTTCCAAATTTCATTCGATAAATCAAATGATTTCGTATAACTGCTTATATTCTCAAGTTTTAAATAGTTCTTTTCCATTTTAATCTTTTTTATTGGTTGATAATCAATTCTTACATTTT
>JBBIVS010000388.1:2245-4040 GCA_037439605.1 Draconibacterium sp.
CCATTTTTCAACTTCCTAGCTCCAGTTGATTTCTAACCAAATTATAATATTCTCCTCTTTTAGCCACCAACTCATTGTGAGTACCTACTTCAACAATTTCACCTTTTTCCAGAACCACAATCTGGTCGGCATTTTTTACTGTACTCAACCGGTGAGCAACCGTTATCACAGTTTTTCCCCTGTAGAATTCATTTAAATTTTCAACAATTACTTTTTCGTTATTGGCATCGAGCGCATTGGTAGCCTCGTCGAAAAACAGAAATGCAGGATTTTTATAAATGGCGCGCGCAATCAATATCCGTTGTTTTTGACCCTCACTCAATCCTGAGCCCTCCTGCCCTATTTTTGTATTATAACGCAATGGCAAACTTTGAATATAATCGTGAATGTTCGCCATTTTCACGGCATTGAATAGTTTTTCCTTGTCGGGATGATCTTCTCCAACCGCAATGTTACTGGCAATTGTATCAGAAAAAATAAATCCGTCTTGCATCACTACTCCGCAACTGCTTCGCCACATTTCCATGCTTAACTGGTTGAGGTTGATTCCGCCGATTTCAATTTTCCCTTCATATGGAGGATAAAAACCAAGCAGCATTTTAATCAGGGTTGTTTTACCACTTCCGCTCGAACCAACAATAGCCGTAATTTTATTGTGCGGAATTCTAAGGTTGATGTCATTCAATACCCGGGGCGATTTTGGCCCTTCATAATGAAATGAAAGATTCTGAATTTCGATATCCTTATTTTCTGGCAACTCATAATTTCTGAACAGATTTGCATCTTCTTCATCGTCGTTGTTGTGAATTTCGCCTAATCGTTCAAGACTGATTTTGGCATCCTGACCGGCGTGCATAAATCCGATAAATTCGTTAATCGGTCCGTTTAACTGACCTATTATATATTGTACAGCCATCATCATACCCAAAGTCATATCGCCTTCGATTACCGATTTGGCTGCAATAAACGAAATCAGAATATTTTTTACCTGGTTGATGAAAACCGAACCTGCCTGCTGGTTTTGGGTCAACATCAAACCTTTCACATTTACCCTGAAAAGCCGTGCCTGAATACGCTCCCACTCCCACCGTTTCTGTTTTTCGCAGTTATTGAGTTTTATCTCCTGCATACCTGTGATTAACTGGTAAACATTGCTTTGGTTGGCGGCAGCCACATTAAAATGTTTGTAATCGAGTTCTTTCCGTTTTTTCAGAAACATCACTATCCAAAAAACATACAAAGCGCTGCCGAGATAAAAAATCAGCAAAATAGTCCAATCATAATAGGCTAATACAAAACTGTATATAATAAATGTAAAAATGCCAAACGACATACTAATCAAACTTCCGGTTAAGAATGTCTGAACGCGTTCGTTATCTTCAATTCGCTGACGAAGATCGCCGATTTGTTTTGTGTCGAAAAACCGTATGGGCAGTTTCATCAGTTTGATTAGAAAATCGGAAATAAGCGAAATACTGATTCGCGTGCTGGTGTGCAGCATTATCCAGCTTCGGATAAATCCCACGGCGGTTTGACTGGCAGTTAAAACCAATTGCGCAACCAAAACCAAAACGATAAAACTGAGGTTATTTGTGGTAATACCCACATCGACAATGGCCTGTGTCAGAAACGGGAAGAGCAGACTGAGAATACTGCCCGTAAAAAAGCCAAGCAGTAATTGATTGATTAGCTTTCGGTAAGGTTTTAAATAAGAGAAAAGATACCGAAAACCGGTTTTATTTACTTTTTCACCTTCTTCTTTGTAAAACTCGGCGGTGGGTTCCAAAAGTAAAGC
>JBBIVS010000389.1:0-4031 GCA_037439605.1 Draconibacterium sp.
GTTCTGAATAACCCAGTTCCCAGGCATTGTCGGGCAAAATTAAATTTACCGGACTGAATCCCGGGCGAAAAAGATGTGCCCGTGAAAGATAGTGGTCGCCCAAACCGGTGATGTAAACCCGCTCAGGATTTTCGCCCAGCGGAACCACGTTGTGGAGCTTGAGTGTATCTTTTGAAATATTGGTAAAAACAATATGTGCGTACCAGCCTCCGTTTTTGATTTCGGTCTGAAGAATTTCAAGTTGAAACTGGTTTTCATAGGTTTCTTTTTGGTTTGAAAAGCAAAGTTTGTTGCCAATTTTGAATGAAAACAATGGCACGTTATTCAACGGTTTTGCGGTTTGTGCTGCCTCAATTTTTTCAACAACAATTCCATTATTTTTTGAAATCACCACGTTTTTGATTTGGGAAAAACCGGGAATAGTTTGAAAAAATAAGAGTATTAAAAAGAAAAATACCTGGCACTGAGAATGAAAGTTAAAGTATTTTTTTGCCACAAAGGCACAAAGGCCTGTCTGCCGAACAGGCAGGCACGAAGATTCACAAAGTTGAAATAACCAATATTTATGGCTTTTGAGGGATTTTGTGTTTTCGTGTTTTTGTGGCATTTAATTACTTTTTACAGTGGCACGACAATTCAAACTCAACTTCGGGGAAATATCCGGCTACAATATTGTACAAAACCGGGTCGTAGCTTTTTAAAAGTTTATTTAAAAAGAACACAGTCGTTTGGGCTACTTTTACAATGGCTTCGTCGGGTACGCGCCACGAGGAAACAATTGGAATGCCGCCGGCATCGGTGTATTTCTTGTAAAATTTATCGAGCCCGAGTTCGGCAGGTGGAGGAGAAATGATGAATTTTGATTCCTGCGAAAATCCTGAAAAACTTAAAATCAGAAGTAAAATGGAAAGTAATAACTTTTTCATATTGGCCTGATATTATTGCATTACCTCAAAAATATTTAAAATAATCCCTTTTATTACACTCGAAGCATGTTCATTTTAAAATTGTGTAAGTTTAATTTCCTAGTTACTTTTTATTTAAAAAACAGGAAAAAATATCGACCTATAATTCTGCTAAACTTTTGAAAAATTCGTTACCAAATGTTTGAAACCAAACAAATTTCAATGGGATTTCGGGATATGCATCGGTAAAGATTTTATATTTATTTGGTTTAACCTGTGCTTCATCAAATTTTACTTCAATTGCTTTTGGGTTTTCAATTTCGGGTAAAACAAAATCTATCTCATTCCCCGCAGAGGTACGCCAGAAATAAACCGACTCCAATCCATATTTATCGGCCAAAATCCTGAAAACCTGGTTTTCCCAAAGCTCGCCTTTATCCATTCGGGCGCTTAACGGCTGAAAATTATTTAACAGGCAATTTCTTAAACCAGTATCAAGAAGATAAATTTTGGGCATTTTTATCAGCTCCTTTCTAAGATTGCGATAAAACGGACGACTAAGTACAATATGAAAACATTTTTGCATAACAGAAATATAATTTCCAACCGTTTCATTCTTGATTCTTAATACGGTTGATAATTCGTTCAAATTGAC
Source organism: Draconibacterium sp. (assembly GCA_037439605.1). Classification (GTDB taxonomy): domain Bacteria; phylum Bacteroidota; class Bacteroidia; order Bacteroidales; family Prolixibacteraceae; genus Draconibacterium. The sequence continues at coordinate 1,561 of JBBIVS010000389.1, forward strand.
AAGTTTCCCGGATTGTTCAGCCAAAATGCGGAACAACTGATAAAATGCTGTTTCGTTGGAAACCCCGGATTCCAAAATATCTCTTTTAATAAATGAATCTCTTATTTCCTTTAACAGCACTATCTTTTCATTTTTATCGGGTTCTGTAACAACAGCAGGATATCCACCATAAATCATATAGTTTTCCCATTCAATCCGCAAATATTCCAAATGCGAACTTTTTGCATCGGACTGATTTATTAATCGGTTTAACTCTCCAACAAACTGCGGTTTATTGTTTAATTCCAGGTATTCCTCAAAATCACAGGTGAGCAGATTGAAAATTCTTTTTCTTCCCGCCAAAGAATCATTGAATTTTTCATCAAGATAAAATGCACTGCTACCTGTTACTATAAGCTTTATTTTGCCTGCATGTTCATCAAATAAAAGTTTCAGGAAATTAGAAGGATCATCCAGATATTGAATTTCATCGATATAAACATAAATGCGTTGGCTTGATGTGGGAAGAAAACCAAACAAATTCATTGGGTGTTTATTCAGTTCAGTTAAAACTGATTTGTTTTCAAGATTCAGGAAAGCAGTCGGTAAATCAGCAGTTTTACAATACTCTTCCAACTGTCGGAGCAAAGTTGATTTTCCGGTTTGACGTGCCCCTGTAATAATACTAAACTCTTTTTTCGCGAGGTGAGTAACCAGTTTTTCAAATAATTTTCTGCGGTACATTTTGAGTAATTTTTCACAAAGGTAAAAAATATCCGATATTTTTACCGGTGCATGGGGTAAATTATCCGATATTTTTACCGGTACAGGGGGTAAAATATCTGTTTTTGCAAAATTGAAAAACTTTGCTTGTACCTCAAAACAAAAGATATCCTTTTGCTTCAATGCTTCAAAGGATTCATGAAAAGGTATTTTTTGACTAACCCTGGCATTAATGCCAGGGATTGAAATGATAAGATGGGTTGGGCTTTAGCCCTTAACATCAGGAAGTTTGGCTAAAGCCAGGTTTAATGATTACCTTTCTATTCCCCGGCATAAATGCCGGAGTTAGTCATTTTCACACAACCTGTTTAGAATTTTGCAAAAACCTGCTTAATTTCTTCTGTGCCCGTCAATTTCCTCGAAATAAACTTCGTAAACCTGATTATCTGCCAAAGTAATTTTTGCCCCCAAAGCCGAACCGACAGGTGTTACATCCATGATTTCGATATTACTGATGGGCGAAAGTTCTTCTGATGTCCATTCTGAATCGTCGGTTTTATGCAGCATCACCGAAATCATAAGTTCCATTGGCGGATTTTTTTGCATCCGTTTTTTGTATGCATAAATCACTGTGCTTTCATCGGCTTCAGCATTGCGGTTGGTGTGTTCAACGGTTTCGAGTCTATCCCAGCCATGATAAGCAATTAAAGCTACCTGTCTTCCTTTTATGGCGGCGGTGATTACTTTTCTTTGTCCGTCTTCAAACCGTTTGATGACCGGCTTTTCGCCTTTGATGTGTGGCAGACCGAAATGACCGAGTGTGAGTTCATATTCAAAAGCCAGACGCGAACGGTCAACACGAATTACACCGCCGGGAATAACAATATCAGCCAAGTCGATGATATAACCCACGCCGTTGTTTGGAGGACGGCGCATAATTGCCTGACGGTAAAGCACCCCGTTTTGCTCACCATTAAACATCATTCCCTGCGAAATGGTATATTGACGGCTTTTTTCAGAATTATTTCCAACGGCAATTCCGGTGAGGTAAAAGTTCACATCGTCGCCGCGAACATCGCGCGGATCCTGGCTCCGGAAGCTGTATTCCATCGAAGTTCCTCCCTGCGGATCGTGATCTTCCCACGGGAAATGAGTATTGTAAATCAGTTTTGAGTAGTTGGGATCATCATAATAGACCTTGCCGGGAACAATTTCTGAAGTTCCCGTTTTTCCGTGATTAACCAGTACCAATCCCGGATTTTCGAGAATTGTTTTTTTCGACTCCGAACCCAATTCTTCCCAGAAACCTTCGTTTTCGGTGGCTGTCCAAAATGGAGAATCATCGGGCAATGCCAGACAAATAAAAGGCAAAAACATCAGGAACGGACTTGCCGGGCAACTGTAGTTTTGCACCATGTATTCCTTTGTTCCGTAAAATCCGAGACTTGGAATATCGTTGTGATAAAATTCTTCGCGGGTAACAAACTGAAGCAGCGAACCCGAACATAAACGTCTTGCCAGTCCGGGATCGAGCAAGGTTTTATCTTTCAGCATAAAAGCTACCGGGAAAGCGCCGGAAACCCAGGTACGGTAGCAAATACTCCGCGACCACATATTGATGTAACCATCGCGTCCAAAAAACGAGGGCAGCGACTCCATTAATTTCTGTGCCGATTTTTCGATGATTGCAGCAATTTCAGGATAATATTCATCGCCAAAAGTGCGGTTCCAGATGGTTGTATAAACGATAAAAAGGCTGATTGAATAGT
>JBBIVS010000390.1:0-4023 GCA_037439605.1 Draconibacterium sp.
AAAACGCCGGAATAATGAGTTTGTTCTGAAGACCTTCATCTTCATCCCAATCATCGTCCTCATCATCGTCCTCATCTTCATCAAAATCAAACTCCCTGGCAAAATCGAAATTACCCGGACCTGCCGTGCGTTCCAGTTGTTTCATTATTTTATTTGCTTTCGCCTCGTCGTCGTAAGGGCCTTGCATATAAAACGGTTTTCCGTTTTTGCCGCATTCAATTTCAATAAGTTCAATATCTTCATTATCTTCTTCGAGCATAAATTCGGTAACCGAAGTAAAATCCTTGTGGGGTTTAAAGCCATATTCTTCAGCAAATTCAACGGCAGCCAAAATAATGTTGTGAACCAGGACATAATCAACCATCACTGTCTCCATTCTGTCCAAATACCTTTTAAGAAAATCGCGGTATTCCGTTTCAGTGACATTAAACTTGTAACCAGAATCTTTTACCCCGAGGCACAACATATCGACCAAATAAATACAAAACGTAATGTTCCCGTTGGTGTGAATGCGGGCAATTACAATATTGGCCATTCCCGAATCTTCCCAGTTGGCATTTATCCAACATTCGTAAATGGGAAGCGACCGCGCTTTTTTTCTGATGTAGTTTTCGGGGCTGAGCATCTGTACCACTTTCCCTTTGTTTTTGTTTGCCATACTGTTTTACATTGATGTTAAGCGGATAAAAATAGGCCAAAATATGGAAGTTTCACTTTTTAGGAGGATGGTTTTTTTGAACATATTTTGTTTTTTATGAACTGAAAAACTTACCTTCCGAAAGTATTTTTAATAAAAATTGTTGGTTTCTGATTTGGAGTTCCGGGATGTGGGTATGTCCATGATTTTACAAAAATCCGTTTTTAGAGGCAAGATTTATCAAAACTGCAACATTTTTTGCGTCGAATTTTTGGAGCAGGTTTTTGCGGTGTGTATCAACAGTTGTACAACTTATAAACAGTTTATCGGCAATTTCCTGATTTGTAAAACCAGCAGCAATTAATTCGAGTACCTCTTTTTCGCGGTGGGTTAAAACGGGTTGGCCGCTTCTGGTATTATTGCGCAACGTTATTGCGGCTTCGTGGCTTAGAAATGATTTCCGTCCGGCAGCCATTGTAATCCCTTTGATTAATTCAGCCCTTCCGGCATTTTTAAGCAAATAACCACACGCGCCGTTTTCAATCATTTTTGTGATGTAACTTTTTTGGTTGAATGTACTCAAGCCAAGAACCTGTATTGCCGGATATTTAGCTTTCACTTCATGGCAAAGATCGATGCCGCTTTTATCAGGAAGTCCGATATCCATTAAAATTACATCGGGTTGTGCGCGCTGAAGGTAAGCAAGGCACGAAGTTGCGTTCATGGCATGGCCTGTCAGTTCAATATCCGGTTCATTCTGTAAAAGCGACCTAATTCCCTCAATTACAAGATAATGATCATCGACTATGAATACCTTAATACTCATGAAATTTTTACTTCAACATGTACAATTGTTCCTTCACCCGGGCCAGATTTCAAATCGAGTTTACCATTCAGATAGCCGATACGGTTTTGTATGTTGCCCCATCCTATTCCTTTTCTGCTGTTAAGTACTTCAGTATCAAAGCCTTTACCATTGTCCTCAACATCGATTAGTAATAACTGGCCTGAAACTGTTACCTGAACCAAAGCTTGCCGGGCTTCGGCGTGTTTTAGGATGTTGGTTACAAGTTCCTGGATGATACGGTAAACCGATACTGAAACGGTATGGTTTAAATTAACATTTTCGAGGCCAAATGACTGGTATTTTAAATTTAAAACACCACTGTCATTAATTCCTGAACAGAAATCATTTAATGCCGTATCTAATCCAAAGCGGAAAATTGATTCGGGCATCAGGTTGTGGGCCACTCTGCGCATTTCGTGAATTGAAGTATCGAGCATGTCGATGCTGCGCTCAAAAACGCGCGCATTTTCCGGTGTCATAATTAAATTGTCTTTCATTGATGTAAATGAATATTTTATGCCCGACAGCAATCCCCCCAACCCATCGTGGAGGTCTTTTGCCAGGCGGGTGCGTTCCTGTTCTTCGCCTTTCAAAACTGCTTCGGCTGCCAATAACTGTTTTTCTGTTTCAAGTTTCAGGATCTTTTCTTCCTGAAGGCGGTTTCTGTTTCTGAAATTTCTGTAACCCAAAACGAGTATGATCAATATTGCGGTTGTTAATGCCAGAAGACCGTGATTGATACTTTTTCTTTTGGCGATTTCAAGTTCCTGCAATTTTACCTGAGATTCTTTTTTTTCTGTTTCGTACTTTTTTTCGAGTTCCAATACAAATTTTTTTCTGTCTTCACTCTGAAGCGAATCCTGCAAAATATTGTATTTCGCCAGTAATTCATAAGCCTCCTTATATTTTCCGGTTGCAGCATAAATATCGCTAAGCGTCCCGTAACCTTCTTTCATAAAAACCCTGATTGAATCAGATTCAGCTATTTCGAGCCCCATTTTTACAAAATGCTCTGCCTGCTTGTATTTTTTTTGTTGCAGATAAACATAACCAATCTGCATCAGCGGTTCGGTCATGTTCCATCGCGAGCCAATTTGTTTCCCATTTTCATGGGCTTTCTGATAGTAAAAAACAGCGCTGTCGAACTGGCTGATATTTTGAAATGTTCCTGCTTTCAATATATAATAATTTTGCTTTCTCGAAAATTCGTATTTGTTGCTGAAATAAACCGAAGCTGAATCAACATATATTTTTGCTTTTTGAAAATCCCTGACTTCAGTAAAATAAGAACCCTGTTGAAGATGGGCCAGCATTATTGCACTGTTGTCTTTCGAAATTTTTGCAAAAACCAAACCTTTGTCCACATACTCTTTTTGTTTTTCGGGAAGTTTTAGTTGCTGGTAAATCATGGCCAGGTTTAAACATTGAGTTGCCAACCTACGGTAGTTTTTCAGTTCCTCCAGAATAGCAATCGATTTTAATGAGGCAACCACCGCCGAATCCAACTTTCCGGTACTACGATAAAAACCAGAGATTCCCCCATACACCAAAGCCAGTTCATTTCGGGATTTGGAATGGCCGGACTTTTGAAGCAACCCGGCAGCCTGGGTTAAATTTTCCATCTGCTGAATGTAATTTCCCCTCAGTCCAAAAGGAGTTGCTTCATAATACAAAGCTAATCCGGCATAATAATCCAAATCGTTTTTCAATGCAAAGTCAACAGCCTGCTTATAAATTGAATGGGCTTTTTCAATATCAAGCGGCTCGGTGTACATGGCCAGCATTACCAAATTGTAAGCACGGGCGGTATCGGGCAACTCCTTTTCAAGAAGCAGTTGAACACTGTCGGCAAGGTGTTGCTGGCCTGAAACAGTTAATTTGATAAAAACCAGCGACACAATTAATATTGAACAGATTTGCCTGACCATACACGGAAAATATTATAAGGTTTACAAATTAAAGACTTTCATTCAGATATTAGTCTCCTGTTTTTACAGGATTTTATTTCAGATAAAAATATCCTGTTTTTACAGGATAAACAAAAGTATTTTTTCAGAGTAGTTTTATCAAAATTGTTTGTTAAAAAAAGTTTGTAAAACCAGGTTTATATGAAACGATTACTTTTACTTTTTACCACCATTTGTATCACATTTATTCTTAATGCGCAAGTATCAAAAACACTGAATGTTACGGCAGGAGGCTTATTTTCTGCTTTAACTGAATCTGAGAAAAATACTGTTACCCATCTGACGCTTACAGGAACAACAGATGCCCGCGATTTTAAAACCATGCGCGACAATATGCCTGTTCTGGCAAACATCGATTTAAGCGGCGCTGCCATTGCAGCATTTTCAGGTACAGGTGGAACAGGGCCGGGCACAACAGCAATTGATTACCCCGCCAATGCTATACCGCAGTATTCTTTTTTTAGTCCGGTAAGCTTTACCGCTAAAACCAGTTTGAAAGGAATTGTTTTTCCATCTTCACTTGCCTCTGTCGGGACCTATGCTTTCAGGGGATGTTCGGGTTTGTTGTCAGT
>JBBIVS010000391.1:0-4005 GCA_037439605.1 Draconibacterium sp.
CAACCATTACAGCGTTCAATGAATCCTGAACTGCAAGAAAATCGGCTTCAACATAAAGATTGGCCTGTGCAGTTTTGGCCTGTTCAAGAGCAGCTTTAGCGGCATCAATTTCAGCTTGTGGAGCTTTGGCGCAACTGGTAAACATTAAAGTTGCAGCAACAATCGAGAATACATACAAAATCTTTTTCATAATAAGAATCATTTTTTTTGTTAATATTTATTTTTTGAATGTCATTTCTTGTTTCATTCATGTATTTTGACGAAGTGTTAACTCGAAGTAACACAGCAAACCAAAAAAAAAATGTAATTTTCCGCAAAATTTCCACAATTCGTTTTTCTATTTAATATGAATAAGCTGAAATTGAGTAGCTTAACGGACGAACAAATTGTCAGTAAAATAATTGACGATGGTAAAAATGAACTATTTGAGGTTCTTTTTAATCGCTATTTCCCGAAAGTGAAAGATAAATGCTTCAGTTTTTTTAAGGAAAAACAAAGGTCGGAAGAATTTGCCAACGATATTTTAAGTAAAGCATTCGAAAAACTGGAAAGTTTTAAGGGAAAATCTTCCTTTTCATCATGGCTTTATTCAATAACATACAACACTGTAATTGATTTTTTGCGTAAAAAGAAGCAACTGCACTATCCCAACTGGAACCAGGAAAATGAGTTACCCGAAATTATAGATGAATCAGATTCTGAAATATCTGAAATAAGCTATGAAAATCTTTTGCAGGTTTTCGAAAAAATACACCCTGAAGAAAAAGCGATTCTGATGATGAAATATCAGGATTCACTTCCGATAAAGGAAATTGCTGGTTCCTTATCAACCAGTGAAGACGCAGTAAAGATGAGATTAAAGCGGGCGCGGTCCAGGGTTGTTTATTTGTACTTTAAAATGTTTGGAACTGATTAATTTGCTGTTACTTTTTCAATTTCATTCGTCTAAAAACTTGAAACACAAATTTTGAAATTAATAACCTGATTTGTGCACATTGGTGAAAAACTATTAATAGAATAACAGTTTAAATGAAATTTCCATTTTCTAAAATATTTAAAAGCCAGTCGAAAACTATTCCCGGGGAGGTTAAAAAACAACTCGAACATTGGTTTCCAAATGCAAAAAATATTGATTGGGAAATAAAAAGCGATATTTGTGAAGCAATATTTTATTTAAACGATATTGAGCACATTGCTAAATTTTCGAGAAAAGGAAATTTACTGGAATACAAGAAAAATCTTTGGCCCGATGAGTTGCCCGATACAATTAAAAATACCGGAAAAACATTTGGCGAAATCATGAATGGAATTATCATTCACATTGGCGATGAGGTTTTGTACGAGGTAATTATCCGCGATAAAAAACTCGACAGGTACGAATTTTTGTTTAATGAAAAAGGCGAAGTGTTAAAATCTCAACTGTTATAGAAACCCTCATTTTATTCCTATTTTTTAATTTCCATCTTTATCGGTTCTGAAGATATTATAATTTCAAATGGCATCTGTATTTGCGTTTCCACTTGATAAGTTTTTTCACAGTTTCACTACAAAATATTTTAGGGTCACCTGAGATTCCCTGATATTTATTACTTTCATATTTTAAAAACCGGCAAAGAATGAAACATCGTTTAATTTATGAATTGTTTATAATCCTACTTTTTTTCATGTTAATTTCCTGTCAGAAGAAAAAGGAAACCCATCCGCGAGTTTTTGTTTTTACAGATATCAACATCGATTCCGGCGACCCCGACGACCGGCAATCGCTGATTCATTTGCTTTGGTATGCCAATGAACTCGATATTGAGGGAATTGTACCCGACCGGTGGAATGCACGTGGCATGGAGGCTTGTCAACTTGCGGTTGATGCGTATGAAAAGGATTTCGTTGGATTTCAGTTCGATAAAAAAGGATATCCTGAACCGTCGAAGATAAAAGACAAGTTGGCAAAAGATGTCAATGACGCCGTTGAAAGGTTTCAGAAAGCTGCCTCAAATGAAAAAAGCCCGCTGTATGTTTTAATCTGGGGAAACATGGTCAATTTTGGTAATGTTTTACGCAGTAATCCCGCATTATCAAAAAACATCAGGCTCATTACAATCGGTACCGGACTGATGATGGAAGAGTACCGCCAGCACATTCCTGCCGACTGGGATAAAATGGAAAAACCCTGCGAACAGCCAAACTGGAACGGGCAAGGGCGCAACGAAATATTCAGCGATTCGCGGTTTGATAAAATGTGGTGGCTCGAAGTCAATTGGACTTACGAAGGAATGTTTACAGGAAACGAACCTTCAGAAATGTTTCACAAATTATCAGAATTTGGAAATTTGGGCAAACACATGAACGAAGTGGTAAAAAACGAACCCTGGGCGCAATATTTCAGGGTTGGCGACACCCCTTCGGTTTTGTATATAATTGACCCTGAGCATAATTTAAACGATCCAACCAAAAGCAGCTGGGCAGGAAAATTTATTCAACCTTTTCCAAAAAAGAAGCCAAACTATTATGCTGATTTCAACGGACCTGTTGAATGGAATTATGCCAATCCGTGTGAAACATGGCATAATCATGCGGCTTTTCGCGATTATGCCAAAAGTACTCTTGAAGACAGCAGAGCGGAAATGTACACCTTGTTGCTGGACAAACTAAAAAATCTGTATTCCAAATGAACAATTACACCCGGCCAAACATTATTTTTAGGATTTGGTTTCATTCACAAAATATTAATACACATTGCAATGAATTACGGTTTTTCGCGCAGGGAATTTATTCAGACATTGATGACCGGGGTGCTTTTAGGGCCGGTTGTTTTAAAAACTCAGGCCGCTTCATTATCAGCCGTCCCTACACGGGCACTTGGCAAAACCGGCGAACGGGTTTCCATCGTGGGTTTTGGGGGTTGGGATTTGGGTTTTATTGATGAAAAACTGGCCATCAGGATGATGCACGAAGGAATTGAGGCCGGGATCACTTTTATCGACAATGCCTGGGAGTACAACCAGGGACGGTCGGAAGAAGTAGTTGGAAAAGGGTTGAAGGAAGGAAAGTTACGCGACAAGGTTTTTCTGATGACCAAAGTTTGCGCCCGCGATTACGAAGGTGCGAAACGCCATCTTGAAGATGGGCTGCGCCGTATGAATACAGATATGATTGACATGGTACAACTGCATTCGATACAATACGATGGTGATCGCGAACGTATATTCGATCCTGAAAAAGGCGCTTTACGGGCATTAATTGAAGGCAAAAAAGAAGGCAAACTGCGTTATATCGGGTTTACAGGGCATCGCGACCCTAAAATCCACCTCGATATGCTGAATACGCCAATTGACTGGGATGCCGTGCAAATGCCCCTAAATATTATGGATGCACATTACAAAAGTTTTCAAAAAAAGGTTCTTCCGGTTGCAAACGAAAAAAATATTGCTGTTCTGGGAATGAAATCATTAGTTGGCGGGTTCGAACGTATTTCGTCGCGTGTGCAGGTGAACGCCGAATTATGCCGTCATTACGCCCTTTCGTTGCCGGTGAGCACACTCATTTGCGGTATGCAAAACATGGACGAAATGCGCCTTATGATTGACATAGCCCGCGATTTTAAACCACTGACAGAAGAAAAAATCAACGAACTGCTCAATCTTGCTGAAGCCACAGCTAAAACCGGTGGATCGGAATTATATAAAGACTCAAACCGGGGTTACGGTTGTTCATACCACACCCGGGTTTTAAAGGAAGAAAAGGATTAATCCATGAGCCTGTTTTTCCCTGAGCAGGACTTCCCTAATGCAAATGTTTTTTCTGTGGCTTTGGAAAGTCGCAGACCGAAAAATTTTTCCAACTAAAAAAGCTATCTAATGGGTTAAAATCGTTGATTTTCAAAACTCAGATTTACAACCAGGTATTTTAAGCCACAGCAACATTCAAATAAAAGGTCAGCATTATTTTGGTGTTGCGTTTTCAATTAAATCAAACAAATCGTTTACAATTGCATCGCGGTTAAAATTT
>JBBIVS010000392.1:0-4004 GCA_037439605.1 Draconibacterium sp.
AAATTAAAATTAGTAATTAATATTTTATAACTTAAAAATTTGAAACCATGAAAAAATTATTTTTAGTACTGGCTTTAGTAGCGGCTTACGGCGTTTCAATGGCAATGGCGGGAGCAGCAGTAATCACAGTTGACAACATGCAGACAGTTGTTGTTGCCGATTTGAATGACAACAATGTTACAGCACCTGCTTTTGAAAAGGAAAAAGAATCAAAGAAAGAGGCTAAAGCAGCCAAAACTGAAGGTTGTGCCGGCGAAAAATCAGCAGCAAAATCTGAAGGATGTGCCGGTGAAAAATCAGCAGCGAAATCAGAAGGTTGCGGTGGAGAAAAATCGGCAGCGAAAGCCGACGGTTGTGGAGATAAATCAAAAACTGCCACCGCAGAGAAAAAATAAGTTTTGATAATTTAGAAAAAAAGAAAAAGCTGTTCAGTTTTTGAACAGCTTTTTTTGTGCTTTTTTTCAAAAATATTTGAAGTTCAAAAAGAAAGTTATATATTGCAACAGTTTGTAAATCAAAAGTAAACACATTACGAACAAAAGTTAATTAAAAACCAATATTAATGCTTAATTTGAAGAACATGAAAAAATTAATTCTCATTTTTATTGTTACAGTTGCATTTGGTATTTCTGCATCAACTGTAAATGCAACAAACAAGGAAGATAAAAAGAAAGAGACTAAAAAGGAAGTAACAACTACTGGTTGTTGTGCCTCAAAATCAGCATCTGCAGAAAAAACTGCAACAACTGGTTGCGCAGAATCACAAAAGAAAAGTTGTGCTACCGCCGGAAAAACCTGTGGTACTGAAACACAGAAAAAGCAAGAAAAGAAATAACCTTACAGGTTACTTTGTCGCAGGGCGCTTTGAGCGCCCTTTTTTTGTGTTTGTCGATGGATAAAAAAGAATGAATTTGAACTTTAACTGCGATTGAAAAATCGGAAAATGAAAGCGCCAAAATCTTTTCGCCTGCACATTGGAATTTTCGGGAAACGTAACTCCGGCAAATCGAGTATCCTGAATTCACTGACCGATCAGGATGTTTCGATCGTATCGGATATTGCCGGAACCACCACTGATCCCGTTGAAAAACCAATGGAACTGCTTCCGCTTGGGCCGGTGCTTTTTATTGATACAGCCGGAATTGACGATTTGGGTGTTTTGGGTGAAAAGCGCGTTGCAAAAACCATGTCAGTTTTCGACCGCACCGACCTGGGAGTAATTGTTACCAATTTCGCAGACTGGAACGAGTATGAGCAGCAGATTATAAACGAATTTTCAAATCGTGCAATTCCGTTTGTTGTGGTCTTTAATAAATCGGATTTACATGAAGAAAACGAAGAAATTATCCGCCAACTCAATTCAGCAAAAATCAGGTTTACTATAACTTCGGTATTAAAGCAAACCGGAATTTTAGATCTCCGCGAACTTCTTTTACGCAGTGCACCGCCTGATTTCATTGAACGACCGGCAATTTTATCAGATTTGGTCGGGCCCGGAGAGGCGGCAGTTTTAGTTGTTCCTATCGACAAGGAAGCTCCAAAAGGGAGATTGATTCTGCCACAGGTTCAAAGCATCCGCGATTTGCTTGACAACGATTCGTTTTGTATGGTTGTAAAGGAGAGGGAACTTCGCGAGGCCCTTTCGCGTTTTAACAAACCCCCAAAACTGGTGGTTACCGATTCGCAGGCATTTTTGAAAGTTGCTGCCGACACGCCAACTGAGATTCCGCTAACTTCTTTTTCGATTTTATTTGCACGCTTTCAGGGCGATTTAACCGAAATGGTGCGCGGGGCAATGGCTATCGACAAATTAAAGACCGGCGACAAGATTTTAATAGCAGAGGCCTGTTCACATCATCCCATTGGCGAAGATATCGGCACGGTAAAAATTCCGCGTTGGCTCACCCAATATGTTGGCGGAAAACTTGAAGTTGATCACCAGCGCGGCCACGACTTCCCTGAAAATATTTCAGAATATAAAATCATCATCCACTGTGGCGCCTGCATGTGGAACCGGCGCGAAATGCTCAGCAGGATTATGAAGGCAAAACAGGCCAACGTTCCAATTACCAATTATGGCTTAACCATTGCATATTCGCTTGGGATTTTCAAAAGAGCGCTGCAACCCTTTCCTTCTGCGCTCGATGTTTATTTGGAAAAAGAAAACTGAAGTAAACTGAACCCCGCTCAATTTGTTAATTGTACAACAATTGAGCAAGTTATGAGAACAATGAATATGATTATTTTAATAATTTCATTTTTAGCAATATTGTCCTGTGCTTCGGATAAAGATATGGAATCGGAAGTGACACTTGAAAATACAATCATTCCAAAAGAAGATAAAAGCACATATTCTTATCTTGCGCTTGGTGATTCGTACACCATCGGGCAAAGTGTTGATGAAAACCAGCGTTTCCCGGTTCAGTTGGCAAAAAGATTAAACGAAGAGGGTGTTAACGTTGGCAAACCAATCATTATTGAACGCACAGGTTGGACTACGGATGAACTGGCACGGGGAATTGAAGATACAAATTTATCGGGAACTTATGATTTGGTTACCCTCTTAATTGGAGTCAACAATCAGTACGGGGGAAGGGACACAGCCGAATACCGGCGGCAGTTCAGGGAACTTTTAAACAAAGCTGTTGGTTTTGCAAGGGGTATCGAAAAAGGGTTGTTGTGATTTCGATTCCTGATTATGGGGTGACACCTTTCGGAATTAGTAATGCTGAAAGAATAGGAGCCGAAATTGATATCTTCAACAAAATTATCAGGGAAGAAGCCGAATTGAAAAAAGCGAACTATGTTTACATAACCTCCATTTCGAGGGCTGCGAAAAACGACCCTTCTCTAGTTGCCTCTGATGGATTACACCCTTCAGGTAAAATGTACGGTTTTTGGGTGGACGCCATTTTTCCGGTGGCTAAAAATATGCTGAGTAACCGTTAAAACTATGAAACTCCAATTCGAAACAAATCCTGAATTTGCCCGGCAACTTGACGAATACGATGTTTTATCGGATTTCAGAAACCAGTTTTATATTGATGACAGAACCATATATCTCGATGGAAATTCGTTGGGCCGGCTTCCGCTGAAAACCAAAACTCTGATTGCCGAAGTTGTTGAAAAACAATGGGGAACCGATTTAATTGAAAGCTGGAATAAAAGCTGGTACACAAAAACGCAGGAACTTGGAAACAAAATTGCTAAAATAATTGGGGCATCAAATGGCGAAGTCATTGTCAGCGACAGCACTTCGGTGAATTTATATAAGCTCGCTAAGGCAGCTTTATACCTGCAAACCTGCAAAACCCGGATTGTAAGCGATGTTTTTAATTTCCCCACCGACCTTTACATTTTACAGGGAATTATTCAGGAATTGGGGAACAAACATGAATTGATTCTTGCTGATTCTAATGATAACATCACAATCGATATTAAAGATTTAAAAGATAAAATCGATGAAAATACCGCTTTGGTGGTGCTTTCGATGGTTTCTTTTAAAAGTGCATTTTTGTACAACGCAAATGAAATTACAAAGTGGGCGCACCAAAAAGGGGCGCTTGTGTTGTGGGATTTGAGTCACGCAGCAGGCGCAATTCCGGTTGAACTAAATAAAATTAAGGCTGATTTGGCGGTTGGGTGTACGTACAAATATTTGAATGGCGGACCGGGTTCGCCTGCATTTTTGTATGTCAGGAAAGATTTACAGGAAAAACTTTCATCTCCAATTCAGGGTTGGTTTGGTGAAAAAAATCCATTTGAATTTGGTTTGAATTACAGGCCTGCCAGCGGAATCAGAAAATTCCTGACAGGAACACCTCCCGTTTTAAACCTGCTTGCCATTGAACCCGGACTGGATTTACTGATTGAAGCGGGAATGGAAAAGATTCATAAAAAAAGTATAAAACTCAGTGAATATTTCATTTTTCTGACGACGAAAATTCTTTCAAAACATGGATTTGAAATTGGATCGCCAATTGATCCGGCACTGCGGGGTTCGC
>JBBIVS010000393.1:0-3996 GCA_037439605.1 Draconibacterium sp.
AATTATTCCAATGGTTTTTGCACCGGCCCGGCTTGCAGCAATGGTTACAGCTTCCATTAATCCAACATTCGCGCCGCCATTAATCAAAGTGTGGCCTCCTTTTGCTACGAGTTTTCCAAGTTGTTCAGCTTCATGAAAGTAAATCTCATGAATGGCATTGCTTGAAGATGAAAATACACAAATATTCATTTCAGGTTACACATCAATATTCGCGTAAGTGGCATGGTCTTCAATAAATTTCCGGCGTGGAGGAACGTCGTCGCCCATCAACATCGAAAAAATATGATCAGCTTCGGCGGCATTTTCAATGGTAACCTGCTGTAATGTCCGTTTTTCAGGGTTCATGGTGGTTTCCCAGAGTTGTTCGGCATTCATTTCACCCAAACCTTTGTAACGTTGCGTGTGAACAGCGCTTTCGTTACCATCGGCCCATTCATTTATCAACTGCAACCGTTGCTGGTCGTTCCAGGCATAAGCTTCTTTTTTTCCTTTTTTTACCAGATAGAGCGGTGGTGTGGCAATATAAAGGTAACCTTCCTTAATCAAATCGTTCATATATCGGAAAAAGAAGGTCATAATTAGTGTTGCAATATGGCTGCCATCAACGTCGGCATCGGTCATAATCACAACTTTATGATACCTTATTTTGTCCATGTTCAGCGCCTTTGAATCTTCGGCAGTTCCGATGGTTACGCCAAGTGCAGTAAAAATATTTTTGATTTCCTCGTTTTCAAAAATTTTGTGCATCATGGCTTTTTCAACGTTCAGGATTTTACCGCGTAACGGCAAAATAGCCTGAGTGCGCCGGTCGCGGCCTTGTTTGGCGGTACCGCCTGCCGAATCTCCCTCAACCAGGAAGATTTCGCAAATTGCCGGATCCTTTTCAGAGCAGTCGGTCAGTTTTCCAGGAAGACCGCCTCCTGTGAGCGCATTTTTCCGCTGAACCATTTCGCGGGCTTTCCGGGCTGCATGACGCGCCTGGGCTGCAAGAATTACTTTGTTTACAATTGTGCGTGCATCTTTCGGGTTTTCTTCGAGATAATTTTTAAGCATGTCGCTCACGGCCTGATCTACCGAAATGCTTACTTCCGAGTTCCCCAGTTTTGTTTTTGTCTGGCCTTCAAACTGAGGTTCGGCAACTTTAACGGAAATAACGGCAGTTAATCCTTCGCGGAAATCGTCGCCACTAATTTCGAATTTCATTTTCGAAAGCATGCCCGACTGATCGGCATAATTTTTCAGTGTTCGCGTTAATCCGCGCCTGAAACCGGTTAGATGTGTTCCCCCTTCAATAGTATTGATGTTGTTAACGTAAGAATGGATATTTTCGGTAAACGATGTATTGTACTGCAAGGCAATTTCAACGGGTATCCCGGTTTTATCGCTCGAAACATGAATTACGTTGTCAATCAGCCGTTCACGCGTTTCATCTAGGTATTCAACAAATTCCTTTAATCCTGCAGTTGAATAAAAGGTATCCGATTTATAACTGCCATCTTCCTGCACCTCTCGTTCGTCACTAATTGTAAGGTTAATGCCGGCATTAAGGAACGCAAGTTCGCGCAGACGTGCAGTGAGGATTTCATATTTGTAAACAGTGGTCAGGAAAATGGTACCGTCGGGTTTAAAGGTTACGATTGTTCCGGTCCGGTTTGAATCGCCAATTACCCTTGCACTGTACAATGGTTTTCCGATGGAATATTCCTGTTCCCAGACTTTTCCTTCGCGGTGGATTTCGGCTCGCAAATGCGACGAGAGCGCGTTAACACATGAAACACCAACCCCATGCAAACCGCCTGAAACTTTGTACGAATCTTTGTCGAATTTACCACCGGCATGTAAAACGGTCATTACCACTTCAAGCGCCGATTTATTTTCCTTTGTATGTATTTCGGTTGGAATACCGCGGCCGTCATCCTTAACCGTAATCGAATTGTCGGGGTGGATAATAACTTCTATGTTTTTTGCATAACCTGCAAGCGCCTCATCGATTGAGTTATCAATAACCTCGTAAACCAAATGGTGGAGCCCTTTTTCGTTGGTGTCGCCAATATACATCGACGGCCTTTTTCTAACTGCTTCCAATCCTTCAAGTACCTGTATGCTATCTGCCGAATAATTTCCGTTACCGTTGGCATTACCATTTTTTTCTACTTCACTCATTCCTTATTTCTTATTTAAATTCTGTTTCTGTTTTGTTAAAATAAAAAAGTTTCCACGTTTAAAAAACAAACCTTGCTTTTTACAGGAAACTAATTGATTTTCAAGTTTTTAATAATACAAAACATACATTTTAAAAACACGTCGCAAATATAGTAAATTTAACCAAAGCAGAGGCTTTTTTGCAGGGTATGTTAAGTTAACTTTTCAACAAAATATTAACCTGATTTTGAGAAAAACCAGTTAATGTTAAACCAGAAACTGTTTCGCAGATTATCGTTTAAAAACGAATCCAACCTGTAATCGAGACCAACTTCGAGTTTGCTGTTTTTTTCGAAATTGTAACCTAAAAGGGGCACAATTCTGATTTCAATGTCGTTGTCCGAATTTTGCCAACTGTATAAATATTCATTGTTTATTTTCAGGTAAAATTCGCGGGGATCAACCGATTGGCCATTAAGCGGAAATTCGGCTGCAATTCTGTATCGCAACCGGTATTCAACATATTTAAATTTGAATTCTTCGTTTGGGGTGAGATTAAACGATTGGTCGGACGAAAAACGGTGTGCCAGCCTGAAATTGTTATATTTTCTGACAATTGAAAATTGCTGGATAGTTCGGTGCATTACATCTAAATCATTGATTCTGATTAGATACCCTCCGGCAAGATTTGTTTTTAAACCTGTTCTTTTTGAAACGATCATTGAAATGTCAGAAAGTAAATAGTTAAAACCCCGCAATGGCTCATTGCCAAACTGCCCCGATTGAAACAGAAATCTCGATTCGGCTTTAAAATGGAGGCCCCAGCCTTTGTTCAATCCGTAATTGATATTAACGGATGGCATTGTGCCTGTACGGTAAAAACTTTGGGCATTCCCATTTTTCAATGCGAAAAGCAAGAATGCGAAAAGTATGATATACCTATTAAAACTGAAGGTTGTAGGCATTCTTCTGAATAATTTCTTTGGTTCCGGTTAAAACACCTTCTTCGTCAAAAATCATTTCAAACTGTTTTGTTAGTTTACCTTTTTTCCCGGTAACTATCAGTTCGTATTTTACATTTTTTCCGGGTTCCATTTTGGAGTTTTTAATTACAGTAAGAATCTCAGGATTGCTGCCCGGATATTGAACCTGTACTTTTTGGATTGAGTATTTGTCAAATTCCGATTCGAGCTTTTTGAAAATGTTTTCTTTAACTGTATCCTGAATTTCATAATCATAAATGGTTATTTCAACATCCTGTAAATTGCCTTCTTTATCAAATTCGATGCTGTAATTTTTATTGTTAAACCTGAATTTGGCTTCAACCGTGCTGCCGGTTAAACTTTCCTCGGAATACCATTTAATTTTAACCTGAATTGCCAGCGTTTCGATTAATTCAAAAGCGGAAGGCGGAACTTCACTGCGTTTCAGCCGGCTTTCCTTTTCATATTTCAGTTGCGAAAATGAACTCAGAAAAATCAGTATCAATAAAACAGTCAAATTTAACTTCCGGAACAATTCAATCATATCGTAACATTTTATCGTTCATAATAACAAACGAACAGCTCATTTTCCTGGTACCGCGAAAAAACTTTAAAATGAATAGCTTACCCCTGCCAAAAAGTTAAAACTTTGAACCGGGTAACCATACCAGCGCTGGTATTTCTGAAACCCAAAATTGTTGAGTTGTGCAAACACTGAAATCTTTTCGGTGATTTTGTAATTGCCACGCACATTCATGTCGAAAGCTGTATCGAGATTGTATGATTTAAATATTTTATTGGTTGAATCTGATAACGGATTTACATAAGGCATGTCCTCAATTATCAATCCTTTTCTTGCCCCAATCAAATA
>JBBIVS010000394.1:0-3996 GCA_037439605.1 Draconibacterium sp.
GGGCCGGTGTAGCTCGGATATGGCGGGTACATTCCGTTTTTTGCTGCTTCGTTGGAGTAGGCAAGCGAAAATACAATACGAAGTTGAGGGCGCGCACATGCCGATTTTTCGCCGGTAGGAGTGAGCGCAGGCGACAAATTTATTTTTGTCATACCGTAAGTGTCCTGCCTTCTGTCTTTTCGTTGAGAGTAATGCAGTTCGCTTAATAACTGGAATTAATCTTAAAAAAATAAATGTTTCGGGCGCCAATAGTAAAATCCTGTTTCCTGTTATATACTTCCTTTCCCAGGTATGTCATTGCTTTGTTATCAGAATCGGCAGCGACCTTGCTTTTTGTGTAAATAACATACCCTTTTAATCCATTTTTTTTCAGAAAGATTCAGAAATATTTCATCCACAAGCGAAATTGAATAAGCTCCTTTAAAATTGAGATTTTCGGGGTCAGGTGCGCCAAAGGTGTAAAATGTTTTCGACATGCCCCCGTCTCCTCCGTTTGCCCGCAAATACCTCACATATTATTCAAATTTAAACGTCGCCCAATAGAACCGCCGTTTACAAACGACCAATCGACGCCAACCCTTCCATAACTTCCAATTGAAATGTTTTTGTTGGTAATTGGCTGGTAAGCAATCTGCGAGTTTAAGTTGAAAGGTAAAAACGGAATAAATACAATTTCAAAAACGATTTTGTTGAAAAAATTTAGTTTCATTAGCTGTATTGTGTAAAAATTGTAAAGGTTGTTGCCCGTAGTAAAAGTAAAGAAAAAATCAATCTGAAAATAAATAACAAGGTTGTTACATTGTCACCTGCTATTCATTTTTTGATTTACGGTCAATGCATAACAATAAATTTTTGATTTGTCAAAAACTTAGTCACACTTAATTCGTTTAAACTATTGGAAAATTTAAGAGGAGATTAATTTAATGAAAGCAGGGGAAGTAAAAAGCGGAGAAACCAATCCTTGGGCCGAATTCAGCAAAAATATTTCAAAATATCAAACGCCGGAAGTTTGGAAAAGCATTTGGCAAATTGTAAATACGTTTGTTCCTTATGTTGGCTTGTGGGTTTTAATTATTTACAGTTTGTCAGTATCATATTGGTTAACAGCTTTTTTAATTGTATTGGCAGCTGGTTTCCTGGTGCGGTTGTTCATTATTTTTCACGATTGCGGGCATGGTTCGTTTTTTAAATCGAAAAAAGCAAATACAATTATTGGGACGTTTTTTGGAATTCTGGCATTTACGCCTTACCATAAATGGCACAAAGAGCATATGCAGCATCATGCCACCGTAGGAAATCTCGATAAACGCGGCGTTGGCGATATTTGGACAATGACAGCCGAAGAGTACCTGAACAGCAGCCGTTGGAAACGGTTTCAGTACAGGGTTTACCGCCACCCGGTAGCTATGTTTGGGGTTGGGGCGCTGTATGTTTTTGTTATTTCGAACAGGCTGACCACAAGGGAAATGGGAAAAAAGGAAAAACTGAATGTTCATTTTACCAATCTGGCGCTGGTTGTTCTTTTTGCTTTAATGAGCTGGGCCATTGGTTTCTGGACATTCTTAATTATTCAGCTTTCCATTGTTTATCTGGCTGCAATTGCCGGTTTGTGGTTGTTTTATCTCCAGCATCAATACGAAGATGTTACATGGGTACGCAGCGAAAACTGGAATTACCGCGAAATTGCACTCGAAGGCAGCTCGTTTGTAAAATTCCCAAAACTGTTGCAATGGTTTTCAGGAAATATCGGATTTCACCATATTCATCACATCAATGCCCGTATTCCCAATTACAAACTCGAAAAAGTTTATACCGAAAATCCTGTTTTTAAAGAAGTTGAACCGGTAACATTTATGAAAAGCCTTAAAACGCTAAGATTGAGATTGTGGGATGAAAAAAATCAGAAACTCATTGGTTTCAGGGAATTATTCCGCAACAGGGTAACAGTATAACAGGCGAATTGGAGAATTTCATATTTTGAAATTGAAATAAAAGTATGACAAAAATAGTCTTTTCATTTTTTAACAATTAATCATCTTTGACCCCTCTAAAATTAAAATTGATGAAGTTACTCACGGAAATTGAACCACAGCCTTTATTTACCTATTTCGGACAGATTTGCCAGGTTCCGCGCCCTTCGAAAAAAGAAGAAAAAATAAGGCAGTTTTTACTTGATTTTGCCAAAGAAAATAAACTGGAAGCAAAAACAGATGAGGTTGGAAATGTTTTGATTTTAAAACCGGCGACACCCGGAATGGAAAACGCGCCAACCGTTATTTTGCAGACACACATGGACATGGTTTGCGAAAAAAACAGCGAAAAAGTTTTTGATTTCGATAACGATGCGATAGAAACTGTGATATCAGACGGCTGGGTGAAAGCCAACGGAACAACGCTTGGCGCCGATTGCGGAATCGGGATTGCCGCACAAATGGCTGTGCTTTCTTCTTCTGATATAAGCCACGGTCCAATTGAATCTTTAATCACAGTGGATGAAGAAACCGGATTAACAGGCGCTTTTGCCCTGAAACCAGGCTTTTTAAGCGGAAAGGTTTTGTTGAACCTGGATTCGGAAGACGAAGGCGAGATTTTCATTGGTTGCGCCGGCGGAATTGATACTGTGGCAACGTTCACTTATCAAAAGGAAGATATACCTGATAATTCAGCAGCTTACAAAATCATGGTTTCGGGTTTACAGGGTGGACACTCAGGCGACGATATTCATAAAAACCGTGGTAATGCCAACAAAATTTTAACCCGTTTTTTGCAGAAAGCATCAAAAAATACAGACCTGAAAGTGGCTGATATTAAGGGAGGCAACCTGAGAAATGCAATTGCCCGCGAGGCTTTTGCAGTGGTTGTTTTGCCTGTTTCGAAATCGGAAAACCTTGCTATAGATTTTGAAACGTTCAGGTCTGAAGTTTTATTCGAATTTGAACGTACAGAACCAAACCTGAAACTTGCGCTTGAAAAAACTGAAGTGCCCGGTTTTGTTATCGACGGTGAAACAAAAAACCTGTTGATAAACGCTTTGCTTGCCTGTCCGCACGGGGTTTTGGAAATGAGCACCCGGATGGAAGGAATGGTTGAAACATCGACCAATCTGGCATCTGTAAAATTTATTGACGATAACAAAATTGTGGTAACAACCAGTCAGCGCAGCGAAATTGAAAGCCGGAAACATTTAGCTGCCGAAATGGTTGAAGCGGTTTTTAACCTGGCCGGTGCAGAAGTGGTTCATTCCGACGGTTATCCGGGCTGGACACCAAATCCTGATTCTGAAGTGCTGAAAATAACTGTTAAATCTTATGAGAAACTGTTTGGGGTAAAACCTGTTGTCCGCTCCATTCACGCCGGTTTGGAATGTGGCCTTTTCCTGAAAAAATACCCCGGTCTTGATATGGTTTCTTTCGGCCCAACCATCCGTGGCGCCCACTCTCCCGATGAACGTCTGAATATTGAAACGACCCAAAAATTCTGGAAGCACCTGGTTAATGTGCTTGAGAGTTTAAAGTAGTTGCTGCATGTTTGCTGCCCGACTGTGGCAGCCAGGCGGGCATTCTGGATTCTGGATTCTGGTCACTGGACATTCATTTGTGACAATTTATCCAGCTAATTGACACTTATAACTTTTTACGGAAAATTCATCATTAAATAAAAACTGATTTATATTGAAAATAAGGTTAATAAGTTAAGGGTGAGTTTTTTATAATATGTTACTAAGGTAAACACAAAGAGAAATAAGGTTAAAATACCTATTTACCCGGACACTTTCACTTCCCCACAACTTTTTAAATTGTGATTATTGCCTGCTGCCTACCACCTGCTTCATGCAACCGCTCTCTGCTCTCCGTCCTTTGCTCTCCACTCTATTCTTCCATTGGAACAATAACATCAAACCTGTTCAGCATAATTGCTTCAATTAATAACGCCATAAACCTTGGAGTTTCAATTAATTTCAGGTACGAGTGCTTTGAATCTGCTTTTTTCATCCAG
>JBBIVS010000395.1:0-3990 GCA_037439605.1 Draconibacterium sp.
CATGGTTAGCGGCACCTTTTCCGAAGGTTTTACAACCACACTGTTTCCGCATGCGATGGCATAAGGAAGAAACCAGAATGGAATCATCCCCGGAAAATTGAAAGGGGAAATAATCGCGCAAACGCCAACCGCCTGCCGAATCATAAATTCGTCTATTCCCGGGGCCACATTTTCTGAAAACTCGCTTTGGATTAACATTGGTGTACCACATGCAGTTTCAACATTCTCTATAGCGCGCTGCATTTCAGCTTTCGATTCGACAAAGGTTTTTCCGCATTCGAGGGTAATCAACCGGGCAATTTCGTCAATGTTTTCCTCCAGCAACTGTTTCATTTTATACAGTGGCTGAACACGTTTCATCACCGGTGTGTCGCGCCATTCTTTTAAAGCTTCGGCTGCAGCCGCTACTGCCAGATTAACATCGGCAACCGTATTTTCGCCATACGGAACTTTAGCCAAAACCTCCTGATTTGCAGGGTTTACAACATTCGCGGTTTGCTGTTCCCTGCTTTCTGTCCAGCTTCCGTTGATATAATTTTTTAAGATTTCCATATTATTGATATTTTTTATTGATGTCCTAAAACGATATAAATTGCAATGGTTACAATCACAAGTATTGCCGAAAGATGATAGGCATATTTCCAGCCATGCATATCAACTTTTAATGCATCGGCTTTGTCGTTGAAGGTTGTCCGGGGATAGAAATACGACATAACAAACATTATTATCATGTTCAATACAAACTCAATTCCCCAGATATGGATAAAATGAATGTTTACCTTCAAAATAAATGTAGTTATGATGTAGAAAATCAATCCGAAGAAAAGGGCCGTTTTGGCGCCGGCTGCTGAAATGTTTTTGATAAAAAATCCGGCGATCATGATGGATGCGATAGGAATAAAGAAGATACCATTCAACTGCTGAAGCAACTGGTATAATCCTTCAGGAGCATTCGCCACCAATGGAGCCGATATAATGGCAAAAACCGCCAGTGTGGTTGATGTTGCCCTGCCAACCCAAACCAATCGTTTTTCCGAAGCATCTTTTTTTAGCAACCGTTTGTAAACATCGATGCTGAAAATGGTGGCGGCGCTGTTGAGTACAGCATTAAAAGTGCTTAATACAGCGCCCATCACTACTGCGGCAAAAAATCCAACAAAAGCAACCGGTAATACTTTTTTTATCAGTGCCGGATAAACGTAATCCTGATGGTCATACATCGAATCGCCAAAATAATAAAAGCCGATAACTCCCGGGAGAACAATTACAAGAGGCACAAGAATTTTGAGGATACCTGTAAAAAGCAGGCCTTTCTGCGCTTCTTTCAGGTTTTTTGCACCCAGTGCCCGCTGGATAATGGTTTGGTTCATTCCCCAGAAATAGAGCTGGTTAATGATTAATCCGGTAAATAAAACCCCAAAAGGCATTACCGAATCTTTGGCGCCAACCACATTGAATTTTTCGGGGGCATGATGATAAACTTTGGCAAGACCGGTAAAAATATTACCATCTCCAATACTGTAAAGGGCAAGAACCGGTATCATCAAACCGCCAATCAGTAATCCGTATCCCATAATCAGGTCTGAAATTGAAACCGCTTTCAACCCGCCAAAAATGGCATACAACGAACCAATTACTCCAATTGCGACAACTGTAATCCATAACCCTTCTGATTTGGTAACACCCAGTACTTCGGAAATATTAAAAATGCTTTCGAGATTGATGGCGCCGGTATATAACACAATAGGCAGCAGTGTAACCACAAACGAAATCACCAGGAACAGCGCAATCAGACTGCGGGTTACGCCGTCGAAACGTTTTTCAAGGTATTCAGGAATGGTTGTCAATCCCATCCGCAGGTATTTCGGAATAAAGTACAAAGCGGCTACAACCAGCGCCAGTGCAGATGTAACTTCCCATGCGATGATAATAAATCCGTTTTTATAGGATGAACCGTTCATGCCAATCAGGTGCTCGGTCGAAATGTTGGTCATCAGCATTGAAGCGGCAATTACGATACCCGACAAACTTCTGCCCCCCAGAAAATAATCGTCGGAGGAGTTCATTTTGTCTTTTCTCATTCTGTACCAGGAGTACAAAGCCACAAAAACTGTAAAACCGATAAACGACAAAAAAGATATCATAGTTAAAAAGTTTGATTAGCGATAAGTTTCATTAGTTCAGCGTTCTTTTATCAAAAAAACCAGCGTTGTTTTTTCCTTTGTACATCATAGTTTTCACGGGCCTTTTGTACCGATTCAGATTCTGAAACCTCAGCAATTGGCACATCCCACCATGCATGACCGTAACCAGCCATTTTTCTTTCCGGAACAGTTTGAATGTAAATTACAGTGGTTCTATCTTCGTTTTTGGCATTTTTTAAAGCTTCGTTGAATGATGTAATGTTGGTTGTTCTGTACACTTTTGCTCCCAGACTTTCTGCGTTCAGCGCCAAATCAACCGGCAGGTTTTCCCCTTCGAGTTTTCCGGTTTTCTCGTTCCGGTACGAATATTTTGTGCCCCATCCTTCGCTGCCAATGGATTTGGAAAGCCCGCCGATACTGGCAAATCCGTTGTTGTCGATTAAAATGATGGTGATTTTGTACCTTTCCTGCAATGATGTAATTATTTCTGATGGCATCATTAAATAACCGCCGTCGCCCAGAATTATATAAATCTCGCGGTCGGGACAAGCCATTTTTGCTCCCAGTCCGCCCGAAATTTCGTAACCCATGCACGAGTAACCATATTCAAGATGAAATCCCTTTGAGTTGCGTGTGCGCCAGAGTTTGTGCAAATCGCCGGGAGCGCTGCCCGATGCGCAGAGTACAACATCGTTTGCACCTGAAAAGGTGTTAACGGCGCCAATTACTTCGGCCTGACTTGGAATTGCTTTGTCTTCAGCCTGATAAGCCAAAGCTACTTTTTCATCCCAGCTTTTATTAAAAGCAGCCACCTTTTCGCGATAAGCATCATCAACTTTATATGTGCCAAGTTTTTCTGTAAGTTCTTCCAGAATCACTTTTGCATCGCCGGTTAATGCCAGCCCGCTGTGTTTGTATGCATCAAATTCTGTAATATTTATGTTGATGAATTTTACATTTTTATTTTGAAAAGCTGTTTTCGACGCAGTGGTAAAATCGCTGTAGCGTGTGCCAACTCCAATTACCAAATCGGCTTCGGTGCTGATTGCATTTGCACCTTCCGTTCCGGTTGCTCCGGTTGCACCTAAATTGTGTGGATCATTATAGGGCAGCGAACCTTTTCCGGCAAATGTTTCACCAACAGGGATTCCGGTTTTATGTACAAAACTTGCCAGCGCTTTTTCGGCTTCGCTGTAAATAACTCCGCCACCTGCAATTATCATTGGTTTTTTAGCCGAACGAATCAGTTCAACGGCACACTGCAAAGCAGAAATATCCGGTCGTGGACGAGCAACATGCCACACCCGTTTTTCGAACATTTCAACCGGAAAATCATAAGCTTCAGCCTGAACATCCTGCGGAATGCAAAGTGTTACTGCCCCCGTATCTGCCGGGGATGTTAATACGCGCATCACTTCAGGCAGCGAAGTAATCAGTTGTTCCGGCCTGTTAATCCTGTCCCAGTATTTCGAAACCGGTTTAAAACAATCGTTAACCGAAATATCCTGCGAAAATGCAGATTCCAGTTGTTGCAGCACAGGCGCCACAACCCGGCGGGCAAAAATATCGCCGGGCATAAGCAAAACCGGAATCCGGTTGATGGTTGCACCGGCTGCCGCGGTTATCATGTTTGTTGCGCCCGGCCCGATTGACGAGGTACAAACAAAGGTGGAAAGCCTGTTTTTCATTTTGGCATAACCAACGGCAGTGTGCACCGCCGCCTGTTCGTTTCGAACCAGAAAGTACCTGAAATCGGGATTTTGCTGCAATGCCTGTCCAAAACCAGCCAGGTTTCCGTGGCCAAAAATGCCGAAACATCCGGCAAAAAAAGGTTGCTCAATTCCAT
>JBBIVS010000396.1:0-3990 GCA_037439605.1 Draconibacterium sp.
TACAACTGCATTATTTTCGATTGCGACGGAGTGTTGGTTGACAGTGAGGCAATTTCGGCAAAAGTTTTTCAGGAAATGATTGCAGAACTAGGTCATTCAATTGACTTTGAAACAGTTTTGGAACAAATTACCGGCACCTCAATGAAAGAAAACCTTAAATTTTTTAGTGATTTCACGGGAAAAGAATTACCTGCGGATTTCGAAACAGAATTCAGAAAGCGCTCCTATGAAGCATTTAAAACCGACTTGAAACCAATCGCCGGAATACATAAATTACTTGAAAAGATAAAACTTCCTGTTGGTGTGGCTTCCAGTGGACCAGTTGAAAAAATCAGGTTAAACCTAACCACAACCAACCTGATCCAATTTTTTGGTGAAAACATTTTCAGTTCGTATGAAATCGGAAGCTGGAAACCCAATCCGGAAATCTATTTGCATGCTGCCTCGAAAATGGGTTTCAAGCCTAATGAATGTGCTGTAATTGAAGACAGTGCTGTCGGGATTCAGGCAGCCAAAGCAGGTGGTTTTGATGTGTTTGCTTTAACACCCATAAAAAATAAAAATGCTTTTGAAGAATTGGAGGCAAAGGTATTTTTTGAAATGGAAGAACTAAGCAAAATGCTTGAAAATGATTGTTATTTCTCTGAAAATATTAACTTTAAATTCTGGAAAGTTGAGAAAGGGTTTGTTTTTTAAAACAGGATTTAATTCATTAAATCAATGAAAAAATCGCGTACAACAATTACTGATATTGCCAGAGAACTCAAAATTTCACCGGCAACAGTTTCTCGATCGTTAAACAACCACCCTGCAATCAGCACAAAAACACGTGAAGCAGTTATCGAACTTGCCCGAAAACTCAATTATCAACCCAACCTGCTGGCTTTAAATCTTTTAAGAAAGAGGTCAAATACAATTGGAGTCATTGTTCCTGAAATTACCAGTTATTTTTTTTCATCAATCATCAGTGGCATTCAGGATTTGCTCAGCCCGCTCAAGGTGAATATGATCATCGGGCAATCAAATGAATCTTACGAAGAAGAAAAATCAATCGTTAATACTTTTGCCTCTATTCGGGTTGACGGGTTTTTAATCTCCCCATCTTCTAAAACAAAAAACTTCGATCACCTTCAAATGCTCGTTGACAACAATATTCCGCTGGTGATTTTCGATCGCGATTGTGAAGGATTGGAAGTGGACAAAGTTTTTGTTGATGAATACAAAGGCGCTTTTCAGGCAGTGGAACATCTGATTAACACGGGTTGCCGCCGGATTGCGCATATTGCGGGTTCATCAACACTTTCAACTGCCCGACATAGATTGGAAGCGTACAAAGATGCGCTGAAACTTCACAATATTCCTGTAAAGGAAGAATATATTGTTGAAAGTGAAGGTTTTGCCCCTGAACACGGAATCGATCCTACAAAAAAATTAATGGCTTTAACAAATCCCCCCGACGCTATTTTCACCATTAACGACGGAGTTGCCATTGGTGCTATGTATGTGATAAAAAATTCTGGAATTGTTATTCCCGACCAAATTTCAGGATTCTCCACTCATAAAACACACAATTTTCTCTTCCTATTTCAAACCTTCATTATCCACCGTTTGGCAGCCCACTTACGAAATGGGAATGTTATCCGCCAGAATCCTCATGAAACGGGTGAATTCAAACAACGATCTTTCAAAAATCAGGGTTGAAAAACTGTTTCCAGAACTCATTATCAGGGGTTCATCGAGATAAAAAATCCATTCTATAACGAAACTTCCCCGTTTATTTCGCGCAGAATATAAATACTAATTACTCTTAATTTTTCATTTTACAGAAAAAATTCAATACAGTTTATGCAAAGGTTTGCATAAACATTTAACCAATATTATTTGGAATCTATTTAAACAATGCCGTAACTTTCGCATAAATTAATGCACTAACTAATTGGTTTTCAATAAATGAAAGCAACTACCAATGAAATTTTCAAAAACTGTTACGGACGGTACGGAATTGCTGCTGTGAACGTTTGGTGCATGGAGCAGATACATGGTTTGTTTAGTGCAGCGCAAAAAGCCAACGCCCCGTTTATTGTTCAAACCACTCCGGTTGCCAGAAATTATGCAGGCGCCGAAATGTTGCTGGCGATGATTTCTGCTGCATCAAAAATATATCCCAAAACGGTTTTTGCTGTTCATCTCGATCATGGAAATATGGAACATACTTTAGATTGTATTAAATCAGGTGGTTACAATTCTGTAATGATTGATGCCTCGCACGAAACTTTTGAAAAAAATATTTCAATTACAAAAGAGGTAGTTGCGAAAGCACATCTGAAAAATATTTCGGTTGAGGCAGAACTGGGAGTTTTAAGCGGAGTTGAAGATGATTTGTCAGTAGATGAAAAACACAAAAAGTTCACGCAACCTGCCGAAGTTGAGGAATTTGTAAAACAAACCAATTGCGACAGCCTTGCAGTTGCAATTGGAACAAGTCACGGTGCGTATAAATTTTCCGGCGAACAGGGTTTGCAATTCGATATTCTGAAAGAAATTCAAAAAAGGCTGCCCGGATTTCCGATGGTTTTGCACGGAGGTTCGGCTGTGAACATGAATGAAATTCAGCGGATAAATGCTGCTGGCGGTCAGTTGGGAACTGATGCAAAGGGTGTTTCTGACAAAGAACTGTTAAAAGCAATTGAACTGGGCGTTTGCAAAATAAATATCGCCACCGACGCCCGCCTCATCTGGGCCCGTGTTCACCGCGAGTTTTTCAAGTTATCTCCGGCACAATTCGACCCAATTAATCCGGGAAAAACATACATGAATGAATTTGAAAAATTCAATCTTGAAAAATTTGAATTGTTGAAAGCAACCGGAAAAGCCAAAGAATTTAAATAACTTTAAAATGATAAGAGATAAGAAATATAAACTTTTAGCTAAACCCAAATCAGGATTTGGCATTTACCAGAGTGTTTTACAGGAAGAAACCAGATGGCAGTTTCTGAATTTCCAGGCCCGCCTGATGAAAAAGGGTGAAAAATGGATTGGTAATACCTGGGAGAATGAATATGCCATTATTTTGCTGGGTGGTAATTATTCGGCAAAAACCGACAAGGGAAACTGGAAAACCATTAATGGCCGTAAGGATGTTTTCAGCGGAATCGCCCATTCCCTGTACCTTCCAAGAGATACCCAATTTGAAATCACCGCCGAAAGCGATGTACTCGATATTGCTTATGGCTGGTGTGAAACTGAACAGGATCATTCGGCATATTTCAAACGCCCGGAGGAAGCTGCGATTGAAATTCGCGGAGGCGACAATGCAACCCGTCAAATCAACAGCTTGCTGCAACCCGGGTTCGTTTGCCATCGGCTGGTTTGTGTTGAAGTTTACACGCCTTCCGGAAACTGGAGTTCTTTTCCGTCTCACAAACACGACAAACGGAAATTTGATGAAGACGGAATGGTGGTTGAAGCTTGCCTGGAAGAAACCTATTTCTACAAAATTGATAAACCACAGGGATTTGCAATTCAACAGATTTACAACGACGACCGGAGTCTGGATGAAATTGCTGTAGCCCGCAACAACGATGTGGTTTTGGTTCCCGAAGGATATCATCCGGTAGTTGCAGGTCACGGGTATAATGTGTACTACCTCAACTTTTTAACCGGCAGCGATCAGTCGCTGGCAAATACTGATGATCCTGACCATAAATGGATTTATAAATCTTGGAAAGGCCGTGACCCAAGGGTTCCGCTGGTTACTGCTGAAATGAATAATAGGATGTGATACTGGATATTGGATATTGGATACTGGATACTTGATAATAAAAACTATGAACGAAAAAATATACGATGTAATCACTTATGGAAGGTCATCGATTGACCTTTATTCCCAGGAAGTTGGGGCACGGTTCGAAGATATTCCGGGGTTTCACGCTTTTGTGGGTGGATCGCCATTAAATATTGCCGTTGGTTGCAGCAGGTTGGGATTGACTG
>JBBIVS010000397.1:0-3976 GCA_037439605.1 Draconibacterium sp.
TGCCCCAATTTGGGAGTTCCCGGGGTTCCGTAATCAAGCACCGAAGTTTCAATCTGGCTGTTGTTGATTGATACGCGGCGGGCCATGTCAGCATCCAGAACCGGAATCGGGATACCAATTCCTACAAACAAACTGACGCCATATTTATCAAAATAAGCAGCTTTCAGATATTCGCCTGACATTTCTTTCAGGTTACCCATCACTGCTATGGTTGCCGCATTCGAAACCGGAATTCCGTGTTCGTTTTTGGGTTTCGAAGTATTGAATTGAGTACCGGGCCAAACAACAAATCCCTGCGTACCACCCAGAAAAATTCGCGTGCCGATTCCGATAGTTCGAAATTCCGGGTCATTCAGCAGCGGGCTTAACTCGCCCGATGTCGAGTAAGTGGCGTTTCGCATGTTTGGCAGAAGCGTTCCCATGTACGTGTGAATCATTTTTTTGGTTGTGTTCACCGCCACGTTGTAATTCTGGTAAGCGTTTCGCGGGTTAAAAAGAATAAACTCATTGATGGTGTTGATATTGATGACAGTTTTAATGTGTTTCCGTGGATAACAGTCGGTACCTTTTGCCCAAGCCTCCAAAACCACATCTTTCCCTTCAAGCAAATCCTGAATCACATGTGCGCCGCCGTATTCAGGGTTTTCGGGGTCGCATGCGGTGGCGCCGATATACGAATCAACTGCGGCTAATCCTTCGTAACACGGGACTCCATTCAGCCTGATTTTTTCCATCCTGATTGGCGGGTTTGCATGACCAAAATTGATGATTGCCCCCGATGAACACATGGCACCAAAAGTAGCCGTGGTAACCACATCCACTTTTTCAACAATTTCTTCGGGTGAACATTCCAGCGCCAACTTTGCCACTTCTTCGGCTGTAAGAATTACCGCTTCCCCGGATTTCAGTTTCCGGTTAATCTCTTCATAAGTCTTAATTTTCGGCATTTTTTCTGCGTTTAAATTATAATTCCGTTTCCGGCCGGGTATTGGCACCTTTCCCGTTTTTTAACGGATGGTTGCCAGGGTTTCGCTGAGCCCGCTCTCTCCGCCCTTCTTTATAACCAAACAGTCTTTTTTTCGGAAAGAATATTTGATAACGGTGCAAAATTAATCGAAAATGTCTGAAATCAAACTGAATTTCCGGCAACTCTGGTATTTGCGGAACACTCCACAGAATTTAGGGAATTTTATTTGTGTAATTACTTGTAAAGTTGTAAACTTGCACTCCGAATTTCGAATGAAGGTTTTATGTTTGAATACTTTGAACCTAAAACTCTGAAATCGAAACTCTTAGGGCCTATAGCTCAGTCGGTTAGAGCATCTGACTCATAATCAGGGGGTCCCTGGTTCAAGCCCAGGTGGGCCCACCCTAAAAATGAAACACTTACACTTTTCTGTGTAGGTGTTTTTTTTGAATCCTGAAATTTATTGAACTTCAACAAAATTTTATAACGTGGTTTTCCTAAACAATTTCTTCAATATTTTCAGGTGGCACTGCCAACACGGCTTTGTTACCGTTTACAACAATCGGGCGACGCAAAAGCTTCGGATTTTCAACCAGAATTTTAATCCATTCCTCATCACTGAATTCTTTTCCCTGGTAATTTTCAATGTATTCCTTTTCATGAATTCGTACATAGAAGTGCACTTCTTTGCCGGTTTTGGCAATGATTTCTTTTAACTCGGTTTCTGTTAAACCTTCCACAAGATATTTTTTTATTTCAATATCGTACCCTTTTTCCTCGAGGTACTGCAATCCTGCCCGGCTTTTTGAACAACGTGGATTGTGGTATATTTTCATGGTAATCTGGTGATTTTGTTTGATATATTTATAGTAATCTTCCTGCGCGCGGAATTTCTGTTGTTCCTCGGTATTGTACTCGTTTAACAGGTTAGCGTCCAGAATACGTGCTTTAGAATTGTCTTTCAATTGTATAAACAACATTTCCTTCAACTCGTTCTGAATTTCAATGTTATAAATTGGGCATGCAACTTCGAAACGGCGGTTTAAATTACGGGGCATCCAGTCGGCTGAAGAAATGTACATTTTTTCTTTGCCATTGTTTCCAAACAAAAATATGCGGGAATGTTCGAGATATTTATCAACGATGCTAATGGCAGAAATATTCCGGGTAAGTTCTTCGGTCAACCTGATTCCAAAAATACCGCGTACAATGAGTTGAACTTTAACGCCTGCTTTTCCGGCATCAATAATTTTTTGCATCATCCCCGGATCGATGAGGCTGTTCATTTTCAAAATCATCCAGGCTTTTTTCCCTTTTTTTGCCAGTTCAATTTCCCTGTCAACGCATTTGCTGAAGAATTTCCGCATTTTAAACGGGCTTACAACCAGATGATCGTAGTCGAAGTGCTGGAAGTTGTGTTTAAAAAACTCAAAAATTTTGGCAACCTCATCAGCTAGGCGGGGGTCGGAAGTTAATAACCCATTGTCGGCATAAACACGTGCTGTTCCTTCGTGAAAATTACCTGTACCGATGTAGGCATAGTTGCTGTAAAAATTATTTTCTTTCCGTTTTATCCAAAGCAGTTTACTGTGCACTTTAATCCCGGGAACGCCGTTAATAACCATGGCGCCCTCTTCTTGCAATTTATTCGACCAGAAAATATTGGCTTCCTCGTCGAACCTTGCCTGCAATTCGATAACCACGGTTACAATTTTACCGTTCCTTACCGCATTCAGCAACGCGTTAACCACTTTCGATGCCTCGGCAACACGGTAAATGGTAATCCCGATTTCCCTGACCTGCGGGTCAATTGCGGCTTCGCGAAGCAGATCGATAAAATGATTGAAAGTTTGATACGGATAATGAAGCATCACGTCTTTTTTACGAAGTATCCGCAAAATACTCGTGTTTGGCCGCAGGTCTTTATGTCTGATTGGAGGTAATTTGGGGTAATAATGTTTCTTCTTCCCGATTTCCGGAAAATTCATGAAGTCTTTGTCGTTGTGGTACCTTGCCCCCGGAATGGCATTCTCGGGATTGATCTTCATTTTTTTGAATATAAAATTTTTTAAATCCACGGGCATTTCCCTGTCGTAAATCAAACGTACCGGTTTTCCTTTTTTCCGGTTCTTCAAACTGTGGGTCATTTTCTCCATCAGGCTTTTTGATATATCGTCGTCGATGTCGAGTTCGGCATCGCGTGTAATTTTTATCGTAAATGCCTGATGAACATTATAATCGAAATAGAAAAAAATGTCGTTAAAACAAAAACGGATTACATCATCGAGGAACATTACATATTTTTTACCGCCTGTTTTTGGCAACACCAAAAAACGCGGAACAGAAAGTGATGGGATACGAATGAGGGAATAAGCAAAATCTTTCGGATCCGATTTTTTTGAAAGTTTTACAGCCAGGTAAACCGAACGGTCGCGCAGATAAGGAAATTTATTTTTATTGCTCAGCATTATCGGTACCAGGTTGGGCAAAACTTTATCGTTGAAATATTTTTTTACAAAAACCCCCTGTTGATGGTTCAGTTCCTTTTCGTTGACGATGAAAATGTCATTCTGCTTCAGTTCTTCAACAATATCTAAAAAAATGGCCTGTACTTTTTGCTGCTGTTTGATAACGATGCTCTGAATTTTATCGAGTAACTCCTGTGGAGTGTAATCGCCAAGCAAACTTTCCTCATCGCCGCCAAAATCAACCATTCTGCGCACTGCTGCAAACCGTACCCTGAAAAACTCGTCGAGGTTATTTGAAAAAATTCCAATAAAACGGATACGTTCGAAAAGCGGCGTATTCGGGTCTGCAGCTTCCTGCAAAACCCTTTCGTTAAAGGAAAGCCAGCTAATTTCGCGGTTTGTAAAGTTATATTCTGAGTACATAGTTAAAAATTATTTTCAGGTCGCTTATTTTAAAGGGCGAGCTTTTTATTTCCCCCCAAACTGCATTAAATAAGCCTTAATAAAGTCATCTATTTCGCCATCGAGAACAGCGTTTACA
>JBBIVS010000398.1:0-1292 GCA_037439605.1 Draconibacterium sp.
AAGTAAACGGCCTGATGACTTACGACCGTAAAATCATAAAACTCAATGAAGCCCACATTAAAAAAGCAAATACCGAAGTTTGTAAATCACTGGAAGGGAATAATTAAAAAGCAGTTGTCTGTGTAAATAATATTAAAGGTTAACTGTTTAATTTTCAGTCATAATTCAACCACCAGTTTGCCTTTTACCTTGCTAAATTCCACCTCTTTGGTTTTTCCGTTCACTGTAACTTTGTACTTTCCAAAAAATGCAGGAGTTGCAAATTCGCCTTTTTGGTTGGTTTTTCCTTCGGATTTGGTCCACCATTCTTTAAAAATCAGGTTTTGGTAGGCGGTTGCAGCGGGCGTTGGCGACCAGTCGCGTTTGTAAAGCGACGATTGCGGAATCCAGTTGGCGCCTTCCCAGAAACCCCACATCAGGATGCCTTCAACAGCAGGGTGGGCAAAACAAATACGGTAATAATCAACTATGTCTTTTGCTTTTTGTTGTTCCTCTTCATCGGTCATTTTCAGGTTACGGTTGTTATAATATTTCGACCGTTGCCCGGGCAGGTTGAACTCTGTAACCCGGATGGGAAGTTTAAACTGTGCAAGCGAGTCGAGCGCCCGCTTCACTTCCCCCCGGTCGAACGATTCGGCATGAAGGTGACCCTGAACGCCAATCCCGGCAAAAGGAACACCCTGGCTCAGCAGAAGGCGGATGTGCGCCATGTATTCGGGTAATTTTTTACCAGTGAGAATGTCGTAATCGTTTAGCCAGAGATTAACATCAGGGTCGCCGTTTTTGCACCACTCTGCCATTTTTTTGGTGATGCCGGGGCCAAGCCGTTTTTCGTAATAGTTGCCATGAATCATTTCGTTATTCAAATCGTATTCGGCAAAACGGCCTTTATAACGCGCTGTCAGCGTTTCGGCGCGGTTTTTCAGGGTTTGCTCCAGCTCTGTATCCGACAGTTCCTTTACCCAGGGTTGAATAAATTTTTCGATACCCCAAAAAATGTTGTGCCCCCGCAACGGAATATTGTTTGTTTCGGTCCATTGAAGTATGGCATCCACCAGCGAATAATCCACTTCGCCTTTTCGCGGCTCCATTCCCGGCCATTTAACTGCATTTTCGGTAACTGCCGAATTAAAGTTTTCGAGAAATTTCTCTTTGTACATTTTTTGGTCGCTTTCCGAAGCACGTCCGTTAAAAATGCCGTCGCTGATGGCACAGCCAAACCAGAATTCGTGGGCAACCTGCTCAATTTTTACTTCTGAACCTGGTTTTGCTTTTACAATGATTTCGCCTTT
>JBBIVS010000398.1:1305-3959 GCA_037439605.1 Draconibacterium sp.
AATTTGGCGATATTATCCCCGGGGTCAGCCATTTGTGCAAAAACCGGCACTTCTGAAAAAACTAAAATTACAAGAATTGCAAGATGAATTAAACAACGATGATCTTTCATTTTTATACTGATTTAGGTTTTAATTTTTAATTTAGTCTGACAAGTTTAAAGGTTTTATTCTAATAACGCAAGTTTTGTAGAAATCAAAAATTAACAAAAAAATCTCCCCTCATCAATCAAAAACGTTTTTTATTTGTTTAACCAATTGCAAATAATTATTAAACAACAAAAATGACTTTTTTTGAAATATATTCTCAGGGACTTTTACTCATTGTACTTTTTTTCACGTTAGTGTGGGTGTTGAGCGTTTTACTGAAAAATGCCAGTATTGTCGATATTTTCTGGGGGTTGGGATATGTGCTGGTCAATGGATTTTACTTTTTTGCCACCCCCGCGTCTTCAACCCTGAAAATTGTCACAGTTGCATTGGTCACAACCTGGGGATTGCGGCTTTCGCTGCACATTTTCATGCGGAACCTGGGCAAACCCGAAGATTACCGTTATCAGGAGTTCCGCAGAAATTACGGTGAAAAACGATACTGGTGGTTTAGTTTTTTCCAGGTGTTTTTGTTGCAGGGAGCGCTGGTTTGGCTCATTTCAGCGCCACTTTTGGCAATCAATTATTATTCGGGTGAAAGTACAAATTTAATAATTGCGGCTTTAGGAATTTTGGTATGGCTTACTGGTTTTACTTTCGAGGCGGGTGGCGACTGGCAACTTACGCGTTTCAAAGCCAATCCGTCAAACAAAGGGAAATTGCTCACAACCGGTTTCTGGAAATACACCCGTCACCCCAATTATTTTGGCGATGCAGCAGTTTGGTGGGGTTTCGCAATTTTAAGTGTTGCCGTGGGTTGCTGGCTGCCGGTATTAAGCGCGGCGCTGATGACATGGCTGATTATAAAAGTATCGGGTGTTGCCATGTTGGAAAGGACAATGAAAAACACCAAGCCCGGTTTTGAAGATTACACCAAAAGAACGAGTGCATTTTTTCCGTGGTTTCCAAAAAAAATTTAATCGTGTAAATCATGAATATCTGGTTTATACTGTTCATATTATGGAGTTTGCCGCTAACCTATTACCGCAGCAAATTCAGAAAAATTGTGTATCGCACCGATAACTGGACTATAAACATCAAACCTGTTTTTGGAAAAGAAATAAAAGCACTTTTTTTAAATATTTATCAGGATGACAAAATTTATATCAGGATGAGAAATTTTTACCGCATGTACCTTATTGTTTACCTCCTCTTATTTGGCATTTATACAGTAAATTCAAAGGAAAAAAATATGGAAATAAAAATTGGCGACACAGTCCCGGCAATAGTCCTGAAAGACCAGAACGGTGATTTATACGATTTACAGGCCAGAACAGCCGGTAAAAACGTAGTATTGTTTTTTTACCCGAAAGACGACAGCCCGGGCTGCACTGCGCAGGCCTGCTCGTTTCGCGACCAGTTTGAGGAATTTGCCGATGCAAATGCGGTAGTAATTGGAATCAGCGGTCAATCGGTTGAAAGCCATAAAAGGTTTGCTGAAAAACACATGCTGACTTACACCCTTTTAAGCGACGAAGGAAACAAAATCAGGAAGCAGTTTGGCGTGCCCACCAACTTTTTCGGGTTGCTTCCAGGTCGTGTTACCTACGTGATTGACAAAACCGGCAAAGTGGTATTTATTTTCAATTCGCAAACAAATGTGAACCAACATGTTGAAAAAACGTTATCCATTCTGAAAGAACTGAATTGATTTTACTGTAATTTCAGCTTCGATTTGTTCTTACAAAATGCATTTGAAAAATAAAACTGAAAATATGGCTCAACTCGAAACGCTGAAAACCCAACTCGGAAAACCTTATTTCGATCTCGAATTTATGTTGAAATGCTTCAGGGAAGTGTTGACTGAAAACAATGAACCGGAACTTGCCTCCAGCATTCCATGGATTTCAGGAACATTTGATTATTCCGGAATTGAATTCAGCGAGAAACATTTTCATTTGTATTCGGTATGTTTTCAGTTGCTGAACCTGGCCGAAACTAACGGGGCTGTTCAAAACAGGCGCAGAAACGAGGAAAAAAATTCGCTCCTCTCCATAAACGGTCTGTGGGCAAAAAGCCTGGAAATATTAAAAAATGAGGGATTTACAGAAAATCAGATTTCAGGGGTTTTTAGCGAGATCGATATTCAGCCCGTATTAACCGCCCACCCCACCGAAGCCAAACGACCGGTGCTTCTTAAAAAATACCGCGAACTTTACCTGCTGCTGGTACAGCGTGAAAATTCGATGTACAACTCCTATGAATTGGAGGAAAACAGGAACGAAATAAAACGGGTGCTTACCACAATTTGGTTTACCGATGAGTATTACATGGAAAAGCCAAAGGTGGAAACCGAACTCGACAATGTAATCCATTATTTTGTAAATGTATTTCCTGAAATAATCAGCCTGTTAAACCGGAGACTTATTCAGGCCTGGGAATTTTCGGGGTTCGACAGTGAAAAACTGCTTGAAACCAATAATTTCCCGCAGTTGCGTTTTGGCACCTGGATTGGCGGCGACCGCGACGGGCACCCGCTTGTGACTGCAGAAGTAACCGAAAAAACC
>JBBIVS010000399.1:0-3956 GCA_037439605.1 Draconibacterium sp.
CGGGCCCGACAGCTGGTACCGGATAGTCTGGGATTTTCAGAAAGATGGAAATGTTACCGTTTTTACGCTTAAAAGCGCTGACGGCGAATTTGGGTTCCCGGGGAACAAAACAGCAAAAGTAACTTACACCCTCACCGATGACAATGAATTAAAAATTGATTACGAAATAACAACAGACAAAGCCTGCCATATCAATGTTACCAATCACGGCTATTTTAATTTGCGCGGTGAAGGGAATGGCGATATTCTTGATCATATTTTGGTTATCAACGCCGACAAATCAACTCAGGTGAATTCCGAAATGATTCCAACCGGCGAAATAACGGATATTCACGGAACCGATCTTGATTTTACCTCACCTAAAAGAATTGGCGAAAGAATTGATAATGAGCACCCGCAACTGGATTTTGCTGTTGGTTATGATTTTAATTATGTAATTAACAAAAACGAAGATGAACTGGCTTTTGCCGCAAGCGCATACGAACCTGAAAGCGGACGTTACATGGAAGTTTTCACTACCGAACCGGGCGTTCAGCTTTACACGGGAAATCATTTAAAAGGCGCTGAAATTGGCAAGGCAGGTGTGGCATACACCAAACGAACCGGTTTTTGTCTGGAAACCCAGCATTTTCCGGATAGTCCCAATCAACCCGGTTTTCCGTCAACGTTGCTAAATCCTGGCGATACTTATAAATCGACAACGATTTATAAGTTTTTTGCAAAATAGGGAATCTTATTTTACCCTTTTGTATTTGAACATATTCAGCATCCAGTTCGGAAGCGGGTGATTTCCACGTTTCCGCAGGTCGATGTACCAGCCAATTTTTTTGAGCAGTGGTATTTTGTGGGTTTCAACAAATTCAATCAAAGTTCCTTCGGGCGCCTGAATGTAGGCAAAACTTCCGGCAGCTTCTCCCATATCGAAAGTTTCCATTGCGTGAGCGCTGTCAACGGTAAATGGGAATCCCATGTTTTTTACTTTTTCCCTGAAAACATCTATGCCATTGATATCAAAACAAAGGTGGATAAATCCCGGGTCTCCCCATATTCTGCCTTCATAAATATTACGGGGTTCGCGGTCGAGTACCTGAACAAGTTCAATTACTGAACGGCCAAAAAACGGACTGAAAGCGCCAATTTTTACATCGGAATGTTTTAGCAGAACCCGGCGAAATTTTTTATCCCCACCCGGAATTCCAGCATAATCATCAAAAACGCCTGTTTTATCATAAACAATCTCGTCGTATTGTAAAATATCCCGGTACACTTTCATGCTTTCCTTCATGTTTTTCACACCGATAACTGTGCCCAGAATTCCACCAGTCAGCGATTTGTCCTTAATGCTGAAAACCTCCTTTTCATTTTTTATTTCCCAAAGGTTTCCAAAAAGGTCTTTCAAATAAAAATGTTCATTTCCAACCGGATCCTTGTGTACCGGGCTTAAAAGATTTAATCCCGCTTTGGTGAACTTATCAAATGCTGCCTTTACATTTTTGGTTTTCAGTTTTCCGATGTTAATGCCCAAATCGCCAAGTTGAATTTCAAAAGGGCAGGGTTCAGGTTTTTTGCCGGTGTGCTGCCAAATTTCAAAACCACCGCCACCCTGCATATTTAATGCTAAAACGGCATGGCGTTTTCTCGGTTTTCCGTTGGTGTGTGCAAGCATTAATTCGGCAGTGGCCTCTTCCTCAAACATCCTGATATCCATCGAGAAATGTTCGCGGTACCATTTCCATGCTTCCGATAGGTTTTCAACCCCAACTCCCAATTGCTGTATCCCGTTAATTTTTGCTGACATTTTTAACCTTAAACTCTGAACTTTACACTTTAATCCTTGAACCCGAAACTCTGAACTCTGAACTCTGAACCTGTCTGCCGACAGGCAGGCTCTGAACTCCAAATTACATTGGTTTTATCCTCGATGACAAATAATAGTAAAATCCGGGAAAAAACCGTCGAATATGAACCATAAGTAATTCACTTCCACCAACTAATATTTCTTTTTTATTCTTTTTTAAGCCCCGGCAAATAATTCTTGCGGCTTTTTCTGCAGTAATTCCTTTGTCCTGCCCTTCATCCATTTTCCCATGTGGTTTCCCGTCTTTGGTTATGGCATTTACCGAAATGTTGGTCCTGACCCGTCCGGGAATCAAAATCGACACTTGTATGTTGTTCTTTACATTTTCAGCGCGTAAACTTTCGAAAAATCCCTGCAATGCATGTTTTGTAGCTGAATAGGATGTGCGGTATGGAAAACCAAATTTACCAACCATGCTCGATGTTACAGCAATTTGCCCGCCTCCGTTTTTAATCATTTCAGGCAAAACAGCTTTTGTAAGTGAAACCGCGCCAAAAAAGTTAATTTCAAAAATTTTGCGGTCCACAAACAGGGGAGTTTCACTTACCAGCGAACGCTGGCTGATTCCGGCAAACTGGTAAAGGCAATCAATTTTCAGATTTCTGTTAAACACCTGTTTTGCAGCTAATTCAATTGAATTCTCGTTTCCCAGATCCATTGGAACCACCACCGTTTTGCAACTATTCTTTCCGCATAATTCAGCAACTTCCGCAAGCCCCTTTTCATCAATATCCGAAAGAATCAATGTTGTGAATTCTTTTGAAAGTTGAAGCGACACGGCTTTACCAATACCTGATGCAGCTCCAGTAATCCAAACTGTTTTATTCCTTAAATCCATTTTTTAAATTGAAAACCGCACGAAGATAACAGAATGTTTTATGCCAGCAAAAATACAAAACTGTGATTTGTAAAACTTTGTATTTTTTGATTTTAACAATGAGATTTCGCTGAAATTAAATCTGAACGATTAAATTTGAGCAAACTAAATCGATAAATAATGAAAGCAATTTTTCTGTTTCTACTTTTTTCCATTTCTTTGATTTTAACAGCACAGCAATCTGAAAAAATGGTTGATGCATTGGTGTCGCCCAAATTGGCCGAACAGGTAATTACAGTGGGTGGTGCAAATGCACAGGTAACAGGTTTTAATAATCAATCCATTCAGTTTGCCATCGATGCAGTGGCAAAAACCGGTGGAACGGTAAAATTAAATCCTGGTGTTTTTGAAATAACAGCCCCGGTGCGAATGAAATCGAATGTAAAGCTGATTGGTTCGGGCAAGGAATCAATACTGAAAAGGGGAGTGGGGGTACAAACCAAATATCTTGTTGATGCCGATTTTGGCGAATTAAAACTCACAGTTGAAAATGCCGATGGTTTTGAAATTGGCATGAAAATTCAGGTAACCGATGATGAAAACAGCGGCTGCTGGAACGTTTCAACTGCCTATATTACCGATATTCTGGACAACATTATTTACATTGATAAAGGATTAATCCGCGATTACCGTTCGGATAAAAACGGTTTGGTTTCCAATACTTCATCGGTAATTGAAGTGTTGGATGCGGAAAATGTTCTTATTTACAACCTCACTGCCGATGGAAACCGCGCTGAAAACTTTTTTGCCGATGGTTGCAACAACGCCGGAATCCTGATTTTGCGGTCGAAAAAGGTAACTGTTGACAAGGTACATGTAAAAGATTTCAACGGCGAGGGAATCAGTTGGCAAATTACCGAAAATGTGACCATCAGAAACAGTGAAATTTCGGGAAGCGGGAACACAGGTCTGCACCCGGGGACGGGTTCTCCGTTTTCAACCATCGAGAACAACGATATTCATCACAACGACCGCGACGGTTTATTTATTTGCTGGCGGGTGTACAACAGCCGTGTTGCAAAAAACAAGATGCACCATAACGGCCGGTTTGGAATTTGCACCGG
Organism: Draconibacterium sp.; assembly: GCA_037439605.1. Classification (GTDB taxonomy): domain Bacteria; phylum Bacteroidota; class Bacteroidia; order Bacteroidales; family Prolixibacteraceae; genus Draconibacterium. The sequence goes on from JBBIVS010000399.1 coordinate 3,800, forward strand.
GCACAAAGACACTGATGTTATTTTTAGCGGAAACCATGTTTTCAATAACAAAAACGACGGAATCAATCTTCGCGGCGAACGCGAATCGAATGCCCCGCACCGCAACACGTTTGTGAAAAACATCATCGAAAATAACGAAGGATTTGGTTTTTCGGTG
>JBBIVS010000400.1:0-3951 GCA_037439605.1 Draconibacterium sp.
GTTTGCTTTTTCGTATTCGTCAGTAATGATTACCTCCGGAACTTTATCAAACCCCAGAATTGCCGCCCACTTTTTCGAAGCCTCATCGATGTTATTCACTACCAAACCGATTTGGGTAATTTGTCCCTTCCCAAATTTTTCCTGTGCGCCGGTTGTTAAAACTGTAACCATAAAAACCGCGATAAATACAATTTGAAACTTTTTCATATCAATTATTTTTTCATTTTTAAAAAACATTTTTTTTTAATTCTAACCAGAATTATTCCTAAAAAATAACAACATAGTGAACCTTCGTGTTTTCGTGCTTTTGTGGCGTAAATTCTTATTGCCACCAAGGCACTAAGGCACAAAGAATACACGAAGTTTATAAATTACTTTTTATTAAACCAAACTTCCATTTCGCCCAATCCCCGGTGGCTCCAGGCATAATACGGGACCATTGTCAGTTCATCCGATTCAAGTTTTACAACTCCCTGCAAAAGAGAAGAATCGTATTTTGGAGTAAAAACAGTTTGCGAATAAATAGTTTTATTCAAAACTCCGGCTGGATTGTCAACTTGTTCTGCACAATAAACAATCGGGCCGCGCTCGATTGCAACTTTCCCCGCAATTTCCTTTATGTTTTCGTTTGGAACAACTTTTTTGGTTTCCATCGGCAAAACAAGTTCAACGACATCTCCGACCTTCCACGATTTATTCAGCGAAATATAACCGTTCACTACTTTGAATTTTTCCGGTTCGTTGTTTACAAAAAGCCTGACTTCCTTTACCGGTTCTTCCATGTAAGCGTATAAATCGGTTGGTACCGGTTTGTTAACCGCCCATCCGGGAACCCTGATTTTGAAATCGAATTTAACCGTGTTCACTGTCGTGATTTTGAATTTAACATTTCCTTCCCACGGGTATTTGGTTTCCTGTTCAATCTGAAATTTTTGTTTTTTTATTTCGAAATTTGTTTTGTTTGCAACAAAAAGATTGGCAAAAATTTCACCCTCTTTTTGAGCATAAATATAATTGGGTACTGCCGGAATAAACCTTGAAAGATTTGACGGGCAGCAGGAGCAATCGAACCAGGGTTTACGTTCGGTAGCGCCCTGATTGAAAGGATCTTTACCATCGAATTCCAAAACATTGGGATAAAAGAAAGTGTTCCCTTCAAACGATATTCCGGGAAGGACTGCGTTATAAAGTGTCCGTTCCAAAACATCGATGTATTTGCTGTTGCCACTCATTAAAAACATACGCTGGTTCCATAAAACATTGGCAATGGCAGCGCAGGTTTCGTTGTAGGCATGGTTCGGCAACTGGTAGTTTTCGCCAAAAGCTTCACCTTCGTACAAAGCGCCAATTCCACCAGTGATGTAATACTTTTTACCAACCACATTTTCCCAGATTTTGTTTATTGCATTAATGTGTTGCTGATTTCCTGTCAGAGCGGCCACATCGGCCATGCCCGAGTACATATAAACAGCGCGTACGGCGTGACCAACTGCTTCATCCTGTTCAACCACGGGTTTGTGATCCTGCCAGTACGAACCGTTTTCGTACTGATTTGTACTTGTGTAATTCCGTTTATCAGAAGTTCCCCTGTCATCAAGGAAAAAGTGGGCCAAATCGAGGTATTTTTTATCGCCGGTGGTGCGGTAAAGTTTTGTCAGTCCGATTTCAATTTCCTGGTGACCGGGAGCGTCGTGGCGTTTTCCAGGTCCGTAAACCGAGTTTATCAGTTCAGCATTTTTGATGGCAATATCCAGAAAATTTGTTTTGCCTGTGGCATTGTAATGTGCAACTGCAGCTTCGTACATGTGACCAACGTTATACAGTTCGTGACTGTGGTTGCGCTCTTCCACCCACCGCTCTTTCCCTTCCCGCTGAGTCATTGCCGAATCGCCTTTAATGGTGCGGATGGTGTAAAGATATCCATCATCTTCCTGTGCCGCAGCGATTTTGAAAATCAAATCATCGAGATATTTATCAAGTTCGGGATCGAATTTTTGCTGAAGTGAGTACGCCGCTCCTTCCATTATTTTAAAAACATCAGAATCGTTGTACCTGATTCCCTCGAAAGTTCCGTCAATCAATCCACCCGCAACTTCGAAATTGGCAATCCGGTGTGTTTCTTCACATTTTCGGAAGCAATACGGAATGGTTACATCGCGGTTGGTGGCAATACGTTTCGACCAGAAATTATCGGTCAGTTCAACATTTTGCGACGAAACCGGCTGAATCGGGTAATCGTTTTTTTGTTTTTCTTTTTGTTTACAGCTCGAAATTGACATGATGAGAATGAAAATGCAAATCAGGTTTTTCATAGCAGGTAGTTTTGGTTTGTGTAAAGATATTGAATTTGGCAAAATTCCCGATTTATTTATAAAAAATTCAAGTGACATATATGAAAAGCAAATTGAATCCGTTTTAAAAAGAAAAATAATATGAATTCCCGTTTACACCTTCTTGTTTTTCTGCTTTTAACCGGAGTACTTTTCTTTTCATGTAATCAGGAAGAATTTACATCAAATCCTGATGCAAAACTTCAATTTGCCACTGACACGGTAACATTCGACACTGTATTTACCACTATAGGATCTACCACAAAATGGTTTACAGTGAAAAATCCGAACAAGCAGGCAGTGAATATTTCAAAAATTTTTCTGGCAGGAGGTGAAAATTCTCCTTTTCGTTTGAATATTAATGGATTGGCTACAAATGAAGATTTCGACGTTGATATTTCGGGTGGTGACAGTTTGTTTATTTTTGTTGAAGTTACTATCGATCCAACCGGACAAAACAATCCGATGGTTTTTCGCGATTCTATTGTTTTCAATCTGAATGGAAATAGTCAGGATGTTGATTTAATCGCATTCGGTCAGGATTTTCACCTTTTTAACGGTGAGGTTTTAAAAACGCAGCATTGGAAAAACGATAAACCTTATTTGATTTATAATTCGGTTTTGATTGATTCGCTGGAAACCTTGTCAGTTGATGCCGGATGCCGCATTCATTTTCATAAAGGCTCAAGCATGTTTGTAAAAGGTACGTTAAAAGCAACCGGAACTTTTGAGCAACCGGTTAAATTTTTGGGCGACAGACTTGAAAAAAGTTACAGCGATGTTCCCGGACAATGGGGCGCCCTGACTGAGTTGAACAGTGGTGGTATTTACGTTTACGGAGGACTTCATTTTTTTGTAGGAAGTAAAGACAATATTCTTGACTGGACGATTATAAAAAATGCGAATAAAGGCATTCAAATCGATAGTATGGGATTTTCAGAAAACCCGGTTTTAACCATTTCGAATTCAAGAATTGAAAACATGACACTCAATTGTATCGATGCAAGAACGACATTTCTGAAAGCATCAAACTGTATTTTTGCCAATTCAGGTTCATATACTGTTGCGCTTTTATTCGGAGGCGATTACGAATTCAATCATTGCACTGTGGCCAATTATTACAGAGGAGCTACACGAAAAGAGCCTGCCCTGGTAATGAATAATTATTTCGAATACAATAAAATAACATACAGTTTTAATTTCAATGCATTGTTTGGAAATTGCATAATTTATGGAAACAACAGCAACGAGATTTCAACAAACAAAGGTGGCACCGGCATATTTACATATTCATTTAAAAATTGCCTGGTAAATACAAATTTGAGTTCAGGTTTCGAATATTGTGTTTTTAACAAGAATCCGCTTTTTGTTGGCATATCTGAAAATAATTTTGCCATCGATTCACTTTCACCTGCAAGAACGATTGGAAACATTGAAATTGCAAAATTGTTTTCTTTTGATTTGAATAACCAGTCGCGACTTGATGATGAAGGTCCCGATTTGGGCGCGCTGGAATGGATTCCAACAGTAAAAAGGAAAAAGTAAAACCGCCCTCCCTTGGGAAAGCGGTTTCGATATTTGGTGCAGTCATCTACCCGCAAAAAGCGGCAAGATGAACTGC
>JBBIVS010000401.1:0-3945 GCA_037439605.1 Draconibacterium sp.
ATAACGCCCACCTCGTTCAAGTGTCGATTCAACGCCATATTTGGCAAGCAATTCAATAATGTCGTGCGAAAAAAAATTGGAAAACGCGCTTCTTAAAAACCGGCCATCGGGAAAAATATGAGTAATAAATTCGCTGATGGGCGCTTCGTTTGTAATGTTGCAGCGGCCTTTACCCGTAATTAAAAGTTTGCGGCCCGGCGCGAACATTTTCTCCAACACCAGAACTTTGGCGCCCAGTCCGGCTGCCCTGCCTGCGGCTAAAAGTCCGGCAGGTCCGGCCCCAACAATTATTACATCGTATTGAATCATGCGGGGCAAAGGTAGGTTTTACCGTGAATTATTGCATAATAGAGTATTCAATTTTGTGATATTTCGTACCTTGTAGTTTTGGTGGCTGGTTAATTGGCAACAAAATTACCAAAACACAAAACTACACTATAAAAAGAGTTACTTATACTGTTTTTCAGGAGAACTGTTCCGTATTCCAGAACTCAGAATGAATAGTCCTATTTGTAGAGAAATATCCAATTAAGAATTTTCAATAATCAATTTCCAACTTGCAGCAGATTTTGTTTTGCTCCGATTGAAAATTGGATATTGACTATTTTGCAATGGTTATTTAAGTTTTGACTATTTCTCAGTATATTTCTCGAAGCCCTGTCACTATGGTAAACAGCAGTAATTCATTGGTTTCATTCATGGTCATTATTCCCTGTGGGTGTAAAAACGTTCGAGAATTGAGCCATCGTTCACTTCTTTGGATAGCGATTCGATGGTGTTTTTAGGAACATTAAATACATCGAGTACAATAAAACCATCGAGACAATTATTGAAGTTTGGATCAACATTAAATCCGATGATTTTAGCGTTTAGTTTAATGTATTTTTTTAACAGAACAGGTAACCCGGAGTTCATCTCGTCCAAATCGCCAATGGTTTTATCGAGCTTGTCAATATCGCGATCCATGTTGGCCATTAAAATATTTAAATCCTGATTATTGCTCCTGAACTTATAACTGTTTCGCGGTTTAATTTTCATGGCCATTTTCCAGTCCAGATGATTGGCCAAAATAAATTTAATAATTAACTCTTTCGATATTTTCGAATAATTGTTACTGATGCTCACCGGGCCTATCAAATAACGGTATTGCTGATTTTTCAGCAGAAAATACAAAATGCCTTTCCAAAGCATAAACAGCGGAAGTGGTTTCCGCTGGTACCCGCTAACCACAAACGAGCGCCCGAGTTCAAGGCTTTCGCTTAAAACCGGGATAAACTCATCGTCTATCTGAAAAAGTGAATGTAAATAAAAACCGCGCTTACCGTACTGTGCAAGAATATCTTTCCCGAGCCCGATCCGGTATGCTCCAACCAGTTTTTCCTCATCGTTGTCCCAAATAAACATCTGGTTGTAATACAAATCATATTCATCAATATCAATGCCCAGATTTGTACCCTCTCCCACTTCGCGGAAAGTGATTTCGCGCAAACGGCCAATTTCGTTCAGCATATTGGGGATTAAACGCGATGGTGCGCAATAAACGCTGTAGTTTTTCAGGTTAAAAAGTGTGTAATCTTTCTTTAACTGTTGAATTTCTTTTAACAGAATTTCTTTTGGCACTGCACCGATTACCGGTTCAGGTTTTGACTGTGGTAACGGCGGTCTTACAAAAAAACGCCTGACCTTAATATGCGATTCCATGCTGTAGGTTTTGGCACGCAAAAAACGGCCAAACTGATATACATCACAGAATTTATCCTGATCTTCAACAATCACAGGGCTTCCAATTCTGATTTTAATTTTTTTGTGTTTTTTACTAAGCAGTTCCGATGGTAACCTGCTCAACCGCAGCGAAGGATGAACCTTTGCAATTAAGTGAAACAACCGGCTGTTTGTACCTTGAAAAAACACCGGCATTACCGGAACTTTTGCCTTTTTAATGAATTTAACAACCGGAAATTGCCAAACCTGGTCGGTTAAACTGTCGAAAGTTCCGTAAGTGCTTGCTTCACCAGCTGGAAATATACAAAGCACACCCCCGCTGTTTAAATGTAATATTGCATCTTTCAGGGTACTTTGATGTCTTAATTCAGTAGTTGGATCATTATCAAAATTTTCGGCTACAAAATAGTTTGAAACCGGTTCAATTTTCTGAAGCAGGAAATGGGCAACCACTTTTACATCGCTTCGCACCTGTGACAGGTATTTTATCAGCAAAAGCCCGTCGATTCCGGCAAACGGATGATTTGAAACCACAATCAGCGAGCCTTCTTTTGGAATACGTTTTAGTTCAGCTTCATCAAATTCCACTTTTAAATCCAAAATACGGATTACCTCGTCAATAAAATCGATCCCTTGTTTTTTATCAATCTTCGAATACAATTTGTTCAGTTTGCTAAAACGCATGATGTTCATCAGAAACCGGGCAAAATATTCACCGCCAAAAAGGGTTAACACCGGGAAGTTCCTGAAAACATCCTTTGGTTTAAATAATTCCATTAGTGCCGCTTCTTAGTTTTTAAATTTTGGTCAGATAGCAAAAATAGGTTGAATTTTTTATTATGTGATTCGTTGATTTGAATTGTTTTTTTTAAACGAACGAAAACTGTTTACCGCCTGGCGTTCGTGCAGGTTATCAGAGAAGCAAACTGTCAACCTGCACCAATACTGAACATAAGCAGAATACTCCGGATTTGCATGTCACGCCCCCTGACGCAAAACCGTGCAGAGATTCGCTGTTTTCTTCGATTAAAATTGTACTTTTTAATTTGGGTTAAAGTCCACATTTGGAACTATCGCTTTCATTGGAAAATATTCATATTTGTTTATTTGCCCGGCAGGGTCAATTGCAATCATGTCTTTAAGTTCCTGTTCGTTTTCCACCGCTACAACTCCAAGTCCGTAAATTTCCTTTGGGTCAAAAACAGGTCCGAAAGCATAAACTTTCCCTTGTTTCAGTATTTCTGTCCAGTAAGCAACATGTTGTTCCATTATTGCCCTCTCGCTGTCTGTCATTGTCGTTGCAAAGTCGGGTCTTGAAGGTTTCAAATAGACTGCATAAAATTGCTTTTCCATATTATTTTTTTTTATTGTTTATGTCTGTCTTTACCTTGACCGCCAGCGTTTGGCGGAATGAAAAGTTGCCGATTGCTGCCGATTTTCCTTTAAGTTACACAAAAGTTGAAGCGGGCTGCACCGACTGAATACCCTCTGAAGCCATTATAGCAGATACACTTGATACAAGCTGTTTTTATCTGTAATTAGTCATCCAATTTTCTCGGTCAAATCAATGGCTTCATGCAATGCTGTTTCCTTTTTTAGTCCTCGTCTTTCATAAATTTGAGCCAAAATATTTAGTTTTTCATCCGGCATTTCTTCAAGCTCCTTTTTCTCCCGCTCAATATCTGCTTTTTCGGTGTCGGTTTGTGAACTTACCGAAACATATTCACCTGCTGCCATTGATATTGCGCCCGCCACAAGTCCTGCCACTGTCGCCAATATTATAGGTTCCCGGGTCGAGCTTGCAACAGCAACTCCAGTTGCAAGACTGGAAAGGGAAATTATTCCATCGTTTGCACCCAAAACAGTTGCCCTTAACCAATTGCTGCGGTGTATAAAATGACTGTCTAAATAATTGTCGATTGTTATCATGATTTAACTTTGTCAGGCGTCATTTCAAATAATCGCTAAGGAAAGTATAAAATTATATGCCTTAATATTCATTATAACTTTTGGTTGTTTATGCGTTTATCGATCCAAAAACAGGAGGCAAAACGATCTTATTCAATCACCGAAATTAATTTACCGGCGTTGTCTTTACAATCGGAGTCAGTTCCAGTTTTCTGAATTCAACTTCCGAACCTTCGGCCTGAACAGCTATTTGCCCTTTGGTTGCGGTACAGTTGTAACCGTAATTTACAAACACATCGTTTACCCAAACTTTAA
>JBBIVS010000402.1:0-3941 GCA_037439605.1 Draconibacterium sp.
AGAGCCCCCTTCCGGCCTCCCCCAAAGGGTGAGGAGCAAAAAAAACGTGCTGCGAATTTGGTTCTGCAGCACGTTTTTGTTTTGTTTTGTGAGCTGGTGACTTCAAGTCACCTGTTCATTCATTAACTAAAAAAAGAATTAATTATTTGATTTTCTGCTCCTTGAAAAACATTCCTTACTTCATCAAAATCATGTTTCTTTTGAAAAAGGTTTTTTTGGATTAATTCGGTTTGAAACGTAGAAAAATAATCCCCTCCGATTTCAGCCAGAACGATAATACCACGCTCAACCTGAAGATTGATTTTCAGTGTTTTCCCCTCAATTTCAGTTTCATTTTTAAATATATATTTCGGCGAATAACCAAAGTTCCACTCCCAGGTTCTAAACTTTTCGGTTGCTGGTTTTTCAATTGATTGAATGTCGTTTTCGTTCATAAAATAAAGGCTGCTTTCCTGATTTTCGAGCTGAACATCCAATAAAAACTGAACAAATTCTCCGGTTGTCATTTGCGTTTTTAAAAACTGCGAAATGTTGGCAACCGGGCTGCGATTCGACTGCACAGCCTTTCCTTCATATTTCCCGGGAACGACCTTAATTGCCTGGCCAAGATTTTTAAGGTCTGAATTAAAAAGCAGCGTCCCATGATGCAAAACCCTGTTTTTATAAACATGTTCGGCGTTTCCCGATATTTTCAGCCTGTCAATCAGTAAATCATTTCGGCCAGAAGTGGTTGCGTTAATATCAAGTTTTGCCAATGCATCAACAGTGGGTGCAGTAAAAACCTTGAAACTGATTTCGGCAGGACTTTTTACATTTTTAATGAAAGTGAAATTCACATTCCCTGCATCGTGAAAAACAGTTCCGCCACCCGATATCCGGCGACATAGTGCGATGTTGTTTTCGCGCACAAACGGGTAGTTAATTTCAGCTAACAAATTCTGGTGTTTACCAACAACCACGGCTTTTTCACTTTGCCAGAGCATAAAAATATCTTCCTGAAAATTCTTCAAAAAATACTCCTCGGCAGCGAGGCAGAAATACGGGTCGGTGGTTTTCAGATGGATGCAAAGCATAGTTACAATTCGCAAAATGTAAATTACAAAATGTTTGTTGCTTCTAATTATTTTTTCAGAAATTCAAAATAACTTCTATCTCCTTGGTATCGAAACCGTCAGCAAACTCGTTCCTAAACAGATTTTGCCGTTTTTGCTTATTCCCTCGACAAAAACATAATAACGTGCCAGGTTATCGGCGGTAAAAAACTCGATTTTTGCCTCGCCGTTTTCAACAGCAACATTCGGATTCCAGAATAAGGTGGGCCGGTTGTCGGGGCGGGCGTCGTCGATATTTTCAAGGCCGTATTTAGGCGAATAAAACTCCCGCGGCTCCTGAAATCCGGTTACCGTAGGTGTTATGCGGCCATGCACCGTACGCACCCAGCTGTTTTCCCATTCGCCTTTCCCCATTTTGGTCAATACTGCAATTACACCGTCGCCGCCGCGGGAACCATAAACGGCCATTCCATAACCCGATTTCAGAATTTCAATTTTATCGATATCTCCCATCGGTATATTGTACATGTCCGACCAGTCGGTATCGATACCATCAACGAGCAATAAAGGGTTTCTGCTGGCTCCCCGAATCCGCACTTCTTCACCAACCACATCAACACCGGCAACACGTCCCTGCAGATAATCGAGAATATTAAAGTACCTTTCTATGTCATCTTCCAAAACCACCAGCGAAATATCGGGTTCGCCATACAGCCTGAAATGCCCGTCGCCTGTAACTTTCTGACCAACTGCCTGAATTTCGTCAAGTAAAATCCCCGATTTAACAAAAAACTCATTGTCGGAAATCTGCCGGTAGTAATTTTCACGATAAAATTTCATTGGAATATTTATATCAGGGCAAATATTTTTCAGTTCATCAGTACCGACAAAAGCCTCGGTTTTCATTTGCGGTTGGAGTATTATATCATTTCTTTTATTTCCGGTTTTTGTTTCGGCATTAATCATTATTCGCGCCTTGTCTTTTAAATAAAGCCTGTCGAAACTAAAATACCCTTTCGCATCCGTGCGGGTTTCCTCGAACAAAAAACCGCCGGAAAACGGACCAATTACAACCTTCCCATCTTCAACCGGTTTTCCTCCGCCAAATTGCCTGACAACATTTCCTTTAATCGAAAGTCCGTAATCGGCCCAGTTAGGTAATTCCACATTCCGGTATTTTTCCAAATCGTTCCAGTAATAACTTCTCCAACCGTTAACCATCATTACCAAATCGAGTTTTTCTTCAGCCGAAATTTCTTTTTCATCAACAAAACACGATGCCGGCGATTCAATAGAACCTTTTAATTCCGAATCGAGCAACAAATAGCTTTCAATGGTCTGGTTGTTTCCTGTTGAACTGAAATAATCCTCGTGAACAACCGCAACCGAAAGTTTTGAGGTGATTGTGTCGGTTGGCGGTAGAAGAGACGCTACATTCATTTTTACCTTTTCGCGGGTTTTATATTCAGCTTTATTTATTTCGAGACTGATTGCTTTATCTTCCTTGTTTTGAACAAAAATCAATCGCTCGGCCAAAGTGTTGTTTTGTTCGTCGAGCACTGTAATTTTTGATATTCCGAGGGGGAAAAGTCCTTTGTACAAACGCTGTGCGTGTTGAAACTCCTTCATGGTAACCTGCGAGTAAAAAAGCTCAATTCCCTTGTGCGAAGCCCTTAAAACATAATTTTGCGGAACATTGATTTTGATATTTCGCGTGATTGTAAATAACAGATAATTTCCATCGGGTTTGTAATTCAGGGAAACGCCGCCGGGTTTTGCAGGTTCAAACTGAAAATGATAATCGGGAAACCCGTCAACCAAAGCAAAATATTGTTTTCCTTCCTGCGGCATCATGATAAATTTCCCCATTCCCTTGTATGTTGAACGAAAGGAAACAACTTCTTCGCCTGTTTCATCAACTACTTTTCCTTTAACAGCAATACCTTTCCCTTTTTGGTCGATGGCTTTAAATGCGATGTGATTGATGGCGTTCAGCACAAAATTTCCACCTTCAGGCAAGAAATCAATATCTAAATTAACTGGTCCGTGTTCAATGGTTTCCGCAGCAATCTCCAGTGAATTTTTTAAACCTGAAATCACTACCCGCTTGTGAAAATAGCTTTCAACCCCAAAATTCTCAAGGTACTTTGTAAATGCCCTGATGGTGTAATTTCCGTCGGCGATGGTTTCCGAAAGTTTCAAATCGCCATTTGCTGTTCCATCCCGCGATAGCAAAAGTTTATTTGAAACAACTACCCCTGAGTCTGAAATCAACTGAACGTAAATGTTTTTATATCCGGGAATCAGTCTGTTGTTGATTCCGCTAACCAGGTACGATTTAAACCAAATGTCGTCGCCCGGGGCATACAATTCGCGATCGATGTGAAGATAAACTTTTTCGTATATAATTGAATTTGAAGTTTTTGTTGAATCAATGCCAGATGCAAAACTGAATTGAAAAATCCCCGGAATAAAAATTAATACAATGAAAATTAAAAGCCTCATTATTTGGAATTTTTTAGTCGAACAAAAATTACAAAAAATTTTTCGTACTAAGGTAATACCAAATGTTTCAAAAACAGAATAATTCTCAATTTATTCTACAAAGGCGATGCAGTAACTTTAACCGGTATTTTAATTTTTTCAACCGAATTTATACTGTAATTCGAAGTTCCTTCAACCGAAATGATAAAAACTTTATCCTTGTTAGCGTCCATTGTGCTTATCAAAAGGGGAGTCCAGGAATCGCCGGAAAAGGTAATTTCGCCGGCATTAGCCAATAATTCGCCCGTGTACGTAAAAGCAGTTGTCATTACAGGTACTGTCCCGGGAGTGCTTTGAATTCCAAACTTTAGTTTTAACGAAAAGATTTTATTCCCGTCAGCCGCT
>JBBIVS010000403.1:0-3934 GCA_037439605.1 Draconibacterium sp.
AAACGCTCTAGCCAACTGAGCTAATCCCCCGTTTGAGCGTGCAAATATAAAAAATATTTTCAATCGGCGGGAATTACCAATTTCTTAAAAAAGTTGCCTCGTTAAATTTGTTTTAAAACGATAACATTTTTATCAATTTTGGTAAAGTTTTTGCTGTTCAATAAAATAAAACGATACCCGAAGTTCTTTCACAAAAACGCTTTTTAAATTATTTCATTGGATAAAACGGAAATTTAAAATCAAAAAAATATTGATTTGAAATTGTTAATTATTTTTTATCTTTAGACCCCGTTTTTAAGGTTAAAAAATCGAACAAAACAAATAAAATTAAAAAAAATGGAATTAAAAAAATCACCGAAAGCAGACCTGGAAAACAAAAAGAATGTTTACTTTATGTTAGGTTTGGTAGTTTCCCTGGGCATTGTACTTCTGGCTTTTGAATGGACTACGAAACCACAAAAGGCAGATTCATTGGGTTCAATGAATGCACTTGATGTTGAAGAGGAAATTATTCCTATTACCCGTGAGCAGGAAATTAAACCACCACCGCCTCCACCACCACCAAAGGTTGTTGAGGTTTTAAACATTGTTGATAACGATGTGGAAATTGATGATGATTTGCATATTGATACTGAAGCTGACGATAAAACACTGATTACCGTAGCTCCGGTAATTAGCGCCAAAGAAGAGAAAGAAGAGGAAGAACAGCAGGTTTTCTTCATTGTTGAAGACATGCCTGAATTTCCCGGAGGTGAAATGGCGCTTCGTACATTTATTGCCAATGCCATTAAATATCCTGTAATTGCTCAGGAAAACGGAATTCAGGGAAAAGTTTACGTAACTTTTGTAGTAGGGAAAGATGGTTCTGTGAGTGATGCAAAAATAGCCAGAGGTGTTGACCCTTCGCTGGATAAGGAAGCGCTTCGCGTAGTAAATACCCTTCCAAAATGGAAGCCGGGAAAACAACGCGGAAAACCTGTTAATGTCTCATATACAGTACCAATTAATTTTGTATTGCAATAAGAATTAAAAACAATATTTTTGCACTCCCGGTCCATTTATGGGTCGGGAGTTTTTATTTCATTAAAACAGAAAAATGATTGAAACAGCGCCAAATACCGAAAAGGCAGTGCTTGTAGGATTAGTTAGCAGTTCGCAGGATGAGAAACAAGCCCGGGAATATCTTGATGAACTGGAGTTTTTAACTGATACCGCAGGCGCTGTGGTTTTAAAAAAATTCACCCAAAAATTGGATGTTCCAAACACTGCAACGTTTGTTGGTACTGGTAAACTGGAAGAAATTCGCACTTTTATTAAAGCAACAGAAGCTGATACTGTTATATTCGATGATGAACTTACGCCAACCCAACTCCGTAATATCGAACGAAACCTGGAATGTAAAGTACTGGATCGCACCAACCTGATTCTCGATATTTTTGCAAAACGTGCCAAAACAGCACATGCCAAAACTCAGGTTGAACTGGCACAATACCAGTATCTTTTACCCCGATTAACCCGTATGTGGACCCACCTCGAGCGCCAGCAGGGAGGTATAGGTATGCGTGGTCCGGGTGAAACACAAATTGAAACCGACCGACGGATTATTCTTGATAAGATTGCTTTACTGAAAGAGAAACTCAAAAAAATCGATATGCAAAAATCGATTCAGCGTAAAAATCGTGGGAAACTGGTAAGAGTTGCTTTGGTGGGTTATACAAACGTTGGCAAATCGACCATTATGAATATGATTTCCAAATCGGATGTTTTTGCAGAGAACAAATTATTTGCCACCCTCGATACAACTGTAAGAAAAGTTGTTATCGGAAATCTTCCATTTTTATTGGCCGACACGGTTGGCTTTATCCGGAAATTGCCACATGGTTTGGTCGAATCGTTTAAATCAACACTTGATGAAGTGCGCGAAGCTGATATTTTGTTGCATGTTGTTGACATTGCCCATCCCGGGTTTGAGGAGCAAATTGAAACTGTAAATTCTACCCTTCAGGAAATCAACGCAGGCGACAAGCCAACCATTTATGTATTCAACAAAATTGATATTTTTACCTATACAAAAAAGGACGAAGATGACCTGAGTATGCGGACAAAGGAGAATTTTTCGCTCGAAGAATGGAAAAACTCATGGATGGCCAAACACAATACCCCGTCTCTGTTTATTTCGGCTAAATTAAAAGAGAATCTTGAAGATTTTAAAACCAACCTGTATGAACAGGTGAAATCAATTCATTCGCAGAGGTTCCCTTACAACGATTATCTTTATTCTTCAGAATGGACTGAGGAAGAAATGCAATAATTTTTAGGTTTTTAATTATTTCACTTCCCCGTTTGCAATCAGCCATTCTGCAATTTGCACAGCATTCAGTGCGGCGCCTTTTTTAATCTGGTCGCCAACACACCAAAAAGTGATACCGTTGGGGTCAGTAACATCCTTGCGGATACGGCCAACGTAAACATCGTCTTTACCGGCTACAAACAACGGCATCGGGTACTGTTTTTCGGCTGGTATATCAATCACGGTAAGTCCTTCTGCTTTTGCAAATGCGGCTTTCACCTCTTCCACCGAAATCGGTTTTTCGGTTTCAACCCAAATGGCTTCAGAATGGGCGCGGGCAACCGGGATTCGCACACATGTTGCGCTTACTTCGGCATCGGTATGCATAATTTTTTTGGTTTCCCAGTTCATTTTCATCTCCTCTTTGGTGTAGTCGTTTTCGAGAAAAACATCGATATGAGGGATGATATTCATTGCCAACTGATATGGAAATTTGGAAATTGTCGGTTCTTTCCCTTCAGCAACTTCCTTTATCTGGTTTTCAAGTTCGGCAATTCCCTGCGCACCTGCGCCGCTGGCTGCCTGGTAAGTAGCAACGCGAACGCGTTTAATTTTCGAAAGATTATCGATGGGTTTCAACGCGACAACCATTTGAATGGTTGAACAGTTTGGATTTGCAATAATATTTCTCGGGCGATTTCTCGAATCTTCGGGATTTACCTCTGGAACGACCAGCGGCACATCGTTATCGTAACGAAAAGCGCTGGAATTGTCTATCATAATTGCACCATACTTGGTAATTGTTGTGGCAAATTCTTTCGAAATACTTGCACCAGCCGAAGTTAATACAATATCAATATCCTTAAAATCGTCGCCGTGTTTTAATTCCTTTGCCACCAGCTTCTTCCCTTTGAAATCATAAACATTCCCGGCGCTCCTGGCCGAACCAAACAACACCAACTCGTCCATCGGAAAATTCCGCTCAGCAAGCACTTTCAGGAACTCTTGTCCTACTGCACCGCTCGCTCCAACAACTGCAACTTTCATTAGTAAATCTTTTTTAAATATTATGTAATAGCTATCTTTAAATCGGCTCAAAGTTAGTAATTTGCTTCTAATTGTAAATGTGATGATTAGCAATATTCCAAAAATCTTAATATTCTTTTGTCTTTTATTTAACAGTGCTTTGCAGGCTCAGGAAATCTGGCGCGAAAGTTTTACCGTTCCCAATAAAGGGATTTGGGGTGGTGAAAACGGAACAATTCAATCTGATTTTTTGGGAATTACAACCTGGACTTTGGAATATGCCAACGTAAAATTGCAGGATGCCGGCGATTATGCAAAAACCGTAACCACCTCGGGAGGAAGATTTGAAGTGGTTGATATCACCGGCGAAGTGGTTTGGCGTTCGACAACGATAGAAATTAATGAATACATTAAAGTTGATATAAAATTGACTGCTTCTGAAACCGGGAGTAATACCAACGCCGCCCTCAAATATGTAAAGGTGTTTTACAGGCTGAATAATGAAGCCGAAATACCTTTCGAAACCAACAGCGAGAATCGCGGAAACTGGGGTTTGGCAATTGCTGAACAAAAAGGATTGGTTTGCGAAAAACTACAGATTGTGGTTCGAATGGCCAA
>JBBIVS010000404.1:0-2431 GCA_037439605.1 Draconibacterium sp.
GAAAATGATTCCTGAAACAAAAGGAAAAACGCTGGAGGAGATGGAACATTTGTGGAAAAAATAGAAGCCCCCTCCATCCTCCCCGAAGGGTGAGGCTAAACAAAGAGCCGGAATTTCAAAATCGAAATTCCGGCTCTTTAAATTCCTCCCCTTGGGGAGGTTAGGAGAAGCTTTTCTTTTTACTTTGGCTGCCAGTAACAAACTTTGGGTGATTCAATTTTCCCTTCGGTTTTCAAAACCTTCATTGCTTTGTCAACTTCTTTTTTGTCCAAACCCGCTGCTTCGGCAATTTCACCGGCTTTTAAAGGTTTACCTGCCGCCTTCAATGTCTGTAATACTTTTTCTGCACTCATTTTTTTCAGTTTTTTAAATGTGAATAACGCTCTGAAATTTAATCACTTTTTTTAACATACAAAACATAAGATTATTGAAGTTATATAAATTATTAACAATTTCCTTCCCGCTGAAGTGTCTATTTTTTATTGATTTTGCGTATATAACAGCACTTTACGGTTAAACCATGAATAATCATCAGGGAGAACACGTTTTTATCGCAAGATTAAAAGAAATAATTCTTGCAAATATCAGCGATGAAAATTTCGGTGTTAAAGAACTGGCACAAGCTGCAGGACTGGATTATTTCAATTTAAACCGAAAGCTGCACTCCATTTTAAATAAAAATACTAACCAGTATATTCGCGAAACAAGGTTGGAACGTGCAAAAGAATTGCTCGAACATGAAGAAATTACTGCTTCCGAAGTTGCCTATAAAACCGGGTTTGGCAGCCCTGCCTATTTTAACAGGTGCTTTCACGAGTATTTCGGATATGCTCCCGGGGAGTTCAAAAAGAAAGGATTATATGAACATCAGGAACATTTAAATGAATCTTTGTCTTCATTTAAGGAAGAAAAAAATGCAAAAAAACATTTACATTATAAGCGGTTGATACGCGAAAAATGGAGGAGCAAAGGTGTTATCTACGGAACTTCCGGAGTTTTAATCCTGGCATTTTTACTCTTGCTTTACTTTTCTCCGTTTTTCAAAAATAGCCGCTCTTTGTTAATTACCAAAGATAAATCTATTGCCGTGCTTCCTTTTAAAAATCTGAGCAATGATACCACTAATTATTATGTGGCCGAAGGAATCATGGTGGATCTGCTGAACCGTCTTTATGAAATCAGAGAATTCAGGGTTATTTCCCGGACATCGGTTGAACAGTTTCGGGAAACCAATAAATCAATCCCCGAAATTGCAAAAATCCTGGGAGTCAACTTTATTCTTGAAGGAAGTGTCCTCCATTATAAGAATAAGCTTAGGGTAACGGTTCAGCTCATTGACGCCAAACACGACAAGTGCATTTTGACAAAACAGTACGACCGGGATTTTGAAGATATTTTTATCATCCAAAGCGACATTGCCAAACAGGTTGCGGACGAACTACAGGCAACACTTACCGTTAAAGAAAAGAAAACTATTGAAAAAATACCAACTCAAAACAAGGAAGCAATTAAGTTCTATCTGATGGGCAGGAATGTATATAAAGATAGGATTGAGGAAGGATCAGTGCAGACTGTGGAATTGTTAAAAAGCGTTGATTATTATAAACAATCGGTACTGCTTGATCCTGAATTTGCAATGGCTTATGCCGGCCTGGCTGAGGCTTATTATCACCTGTCATATTGGGGAGTAATTCCCAGGGCAAACGGATTTTTGATGGCAAAAGAAAATGCCTTACGGGCATTGGAACTGGACAAAGATCTTACTGATGCCCACACAACACTTGGTCTGGTTTATACATTCGGTGAATGGAAATGGGAAGAAGCCCGCAAAGAATTTTTGATGGCTATTAAATTGAATCCAAACTATCCGTTTGCCCATGCCAATTATTCCGAATTACTCAATATTTTGGGAGAAGATGACACTGCCCGTGATGAAATTGACATAGCCATGAAACTTGACCCAACGCTATATTATTTTTACAAGCTAAGTAACATTTATTATTTCAATCAAGGCAAACTGGATGAAGCAATTGAAGAACTAAACAAAATGCTGATTTTTAATAAAATCACTCAAACAAGATATCCTTTGTGGCAGAAGTTTCATATTTATACAAGGTTAAACAAAGATTCACTTGCCATTGATGCATTAAAAAAAATCGTCATTTTGGAATCTCCTGATAAAAATTACCCGGAAATGATTGACGAATATTTCATTTTTATCTGGAAGTATTGATGTTGCCGGATCCTGATCCCTCCCCAACAGCAATTGCCAATATATATTCCGAGTTAGACATGAAAAATGAAGCAATTACCTGGCTCAGAAAAGCGCTGAATGAGAGGTATGTGAGACTGCCATACATCAACAACGACCCACGTTGTATAAATATCCGCAACGAACCGGGATTCCGTGAAATTATCGACAAAATGGGAT
>JBBIVS010000404.1:2464-3329 GCA_037439605.1 Draconibacterium sp.
TTCGCCAGTTACCAATTTAAAGAATCTTTAAGGAAAATAATTTTGAAAATAACCTACGTTTAATCCTCAATAAAATCATCTTCCCCTGATAATTTTCTTTCAAGAAATATCATCTTAAAACCCAAATGTCAAAATAGTATAATCCTGATCAATATTGTACAACAAATACATGTATTTTAAAACTCTTTGCAAAAATATTGCTATGTCTAAAGTTGGTTTTTGTCGGAAATTTACATCAGATAATAAAGTTCAAAAAAAAATTATCGGAGAGTGTAAATAAAGTAATAATCATTAAAAATTAATACGATGAAAACAATTTCATTTTTTGCGTTAATCATGCTGGCAGCAGTTTTCGCATACGGACAAAACCGGAACGTAGAGGAAGTTAAAGTTACCCCACCAAAATTTACAGGCGTTGCAAATGCAGTTTCCACAGTGAAAGATGGTAATTTCGAATCAATTGATGATTACCTGGCAAAAAACATTCAATATCCCGAAAAAGATGTAAAGAGCTTTAAACAGGGTACTGAAGTAATACTTTTTGTTGTTTCTCCCACTGGCGAAGTATCCGATTTCGAAATTATTAATGGCGTTACACCACAAATCAGCGAAGAGGTAATCAGGGTATTGCAAACCACGAATGGCATGTGGATGCCGGGATATAATAATGGTAATCCTGTTGCAATGGAAAGAGTAGTTTCAGTAGTGTTTAAAATTACCGGAGTACGTTATCCCACCGACTTTAAAGCAGAGGGAACGAAAAACTTTACAAAAGCAGGTGAACTGTTCCTTACTGAACAAAATCCAAAAAAAGCGCTGAAATATTATGACAAAGGAATCATGTTTTTACCGAACGATGAAAGTC
>JBBIVS010000404.1:3339-3929 GCA_037439605.1 Draconibacterium sp.
TTTTACTGATGAGAGGTTTTGCAAGATATGAAACCGGAGATAAGGAAGGTGCAACACGCGACTGGCAAAGAATTGCAGCACTGGAAGCATCTTTCAGCAATGAATATTTGAGTTCTTTAACCAATTTGAAAGGCTACAAAGAATTTTTAAATGCTTTATCCAAATAATGAACAGTTGAAATTATATGAACATAAAAACTTTTCTTTTGAAGGTTCATTGAATCAAAAGCCCTGTAATCAGGGCTTTTTGATTTTTTGTAACTATTTACTGTTTGAGTATCGTTCCGAAACGACTTTCCAATCCACAATTTTCCAGAAATCCTCGATGTAAGCCGGGCGTAAATTTTTCTTGTCGATGTAATAAGCATGTTCCCAAACATCGCAGGTTAGGATTGGTTTTTTGCCATCGCGCATTGGGTTTCCGGCATTACTTGTCTGCACAATTTCCAATTCGCCATCCTTATTTATTACCAGCCACGCCCAGCCAGATCCAAATAAAGTTGCAGCAGCTTTTGTAAACTCTTCCTTAAACTTTTCAACCGACCCAAATTTTTCCTCAATAGCAGCTTTTAATTCGTCTTTTGGTTCCTT
>JBBIVS010000405.1:0-3915 GCA_037439605.1 Draconibacterium sp.
GTTATTCCAGGTTTCCCATTTGCAGTCATTAAATATTCACCCGGAATGGGCTGAAGATTGCTCACTCCCTCCGCCAGATGAGAACCTTCGGCATATAAAATTTCCGTATTCTTTAACTTGTTTTGTAATCCTTTGAGCACTGTTACCGGATTTTTGGCAATCCCGTTGTAGTTACCAACCAAGGCTTCCCAGTTGTCTGCATTGGGGCCAATCACAGCAATGGTTTTAATGTCTTTTGACAGCGGAAGTATTTGATTATTGTTTTTTAGCAAAACAATACTTTTTTGTGCGGCTTCGAGCGCAATTTTTGAATTCACTTCCGAACAATTTACCGAAAACGGAATTTGCGCAAAAGGAACCGACTTTCACTGTCGAACATGCCTAATTTAAACCGTGCCGTGAAAAGCCTTTTTACTGCAACATCTAATTCATCATCCGTAATTATCCCTCTCTTAAACGCTTCTTTTAATTGAGGATATGAATTTCCACATTCAAGGTCGGTTCCGGCTTTTACCGCTGCAGCAGAGGCTTCTGCCGCATCTTTTGAAAAATTCTGAAAAGTGTAAAAATCGGAAATTGCCCAGCAGTCGGAAACAACATAACCTTTAAATCCCCATTCGCTTCTTAGAATACCCATTAATAAAGGACTTGCGCAGCATGGAAAACCATAAATCTGGTTGTAGGCTCCCATCACAGAATAAACACCTCCGTCAACAACCAATTTCCGGAATGCCGGAAGATAGGTTTCCCTTAAATCGCGCTCGCTGACCACTGCGTTGAACTTATGCCGCAACGGTTCGGGGCCCGAGTGGACCGCGTAATGTTTGGCGGTTGCCACCGTTTTCAGGTATTTGGGGTCATTGCCCTGCATCCCTTTAACGAATTGCATCCCGAGTTGCCCGGTAAGGTATGGGTCTTCGCCATAAGTTTCATGCCCCCGTCCCCAGCGAGGATCGCGAAATATATTGATATTCGGAGACCAGAATGTGAGTCCCTGGTAAATTCCACGTTTACCGCGGCGTACAAATTCGTGGTGTTTGGCTCGCGCCTCGTCTGAGATTGCGGTTGCCACCCTGAACATTAAATCAGTATCCCACGAACCTGCAATGGTAATCGACTGTGGAAATACCGTAGCGTAACCGGCGCGGGCAACCCCGTGCAAACTTTCATTCCACCAGTTGTATTCGGGCACGTTCAACCGGGGGATTGCAGGTGCGGTAAATACCATTTGATCGATTTTTTCCTGAACTGTCATTTGCGAAACAAGCAAATCCACCCGTTCTTCGAGTGGAAGGTTGGCATTTAAAAACTCAAAATTTTCGGATTGGGCAAGGGAGGTTAAACTCGAGACTGCTAAAAATAAAATAAAGGCAATTTTTCTCATTTTTGTTGGTTTAAATCTGTTCCGGCAGACCAAAAATAGTATTTTGAAACGATAATCAGTATATCAAAATAGCGTATTTTGCACTTTTTTAATATAGAAACCAATGACAAAAAAAGACAATATTCAATTCGTTAAATACAAAATATTACTGAACGAAATTCAAAAGCAATCCAACATTCTTGAGGAAATGCACAGTAAGCACATGAAATGCCGTAACAGATGCGATTTGTGTTGTATCGATTTCAGCGTTTTCCCTGTTGAGTTTTACTTCATTTTAAATGAATTGAAAAAGATTGATTTCGAACCTGAAAAATATGAAAGTACTGAAGACGAAATCTGTGTATTTCTGAAAAACAGCTCATGCACTATTTATCAGCAGCGCCCAATTATGTGCCGCACACACGGGTTGCCGCTGCTATATGCCAATGATGATGGTGACTATGAACTTTCTGCTTGTGAATTGAATTTTACAGAGTTTAATTTTGAAGATTTTACAATGGAAAATACACTTCCACAGGACAAATATAACAGCAAACTATTTCTGCTGAACCGTGAATTTATTGCTGAATTTCAGGATGAAAAATATGGAGAATTTGAATTGATTCCGTTAAAAGAACTCGCAGAGCGTGTAAATGGTTAGGTAACTTTTGTTTATGTTATTGAACCACGATTAACTTATTTGCCATACAGTTATTTCCGGAGATATTCAAATAATAAACACCTGGCGTTAAACGGTTCGATTCGTTTAGATTTATCTGAAACAGCGCCCTGTTTACATTCACATTTTTCGTAAAAACCTGTTTCCCGTATATATCAAAAAGGCTGCAGGTAAATTCACCGCCTGATTGCGCCCTGTGCAGGACAACATTAAGAATCCCGTTTGACACAGGATTTGGATAAACCTGAGTTTCGATAATTTCAATTTCATTTTTTACCGCAGTGGAATTTGAAATATTAATCCAGTTGATATTAAACCCCGCGGTTCTTACCAGCATTTTTAAAATGTGCTCTCCCTTTTCCAGTTCGATTTCCTTTGAAACGGTGCGCCAGTTTTGCCAACTTCCGGTATTTGGCGTACTGATTTGAGCTTTTAACTGGTTATCAACCAGAAATTGAATTGCTCCCTGCCCGGTCCCGGCAACGCGGGCATTCAGAACGTATGTTCCGCTTTTTTCTACCGAAATTTTATATTCGGCCCAGTCGTTTACATCAGTCCAGCCAATATTCAAAAAACCATCAACATCAGCAGTAGGTTCGGAGAAAAGCCCCGACATCAGGTAATATTCTTCCATTTCTATTCTGCCCGGAACTGTAAATTTTCTTTCAGGATCGTAAACCGGAATATTCATGTACATTTTCCCCAATTCTGTCAGCATTCCATCTGCTCCATATAAATCAATGTACGGATAAGTAGTCTGCCCGGTTTGCCTTCGCCCGATGAACCACGAATAACGGTAAACATCAGGATCGCGTTCAAGGAAATTTGTAGTTCCGGCGAGATATTTTATTTGTTCAGCCGAATTTTGAACCGGGCTGCTGTAATCCCATGATGCAAATTCGGTAACCCAGATGGGTTTTTTATATTTCCTTGCATTTCCAATATAATTCATAATCGAATTTCCGGCGCCATACCAATGCAAACCAATAAAGTCAACCTGGCAGGTATCGCAGGCTTTGAAAAAATCGTCGAGATAAGTAAAAGGATTTGTGTAAGTTGTACCCCCTTCCGAAACACAGTTTCCGCAATAATTAACTGCAGGACCTACAATTTTTAAATCGTGTTTCCGTGCGATTTTCTGCAATGCCGGCCACGCGGCGGCGGCCTGTTTTGGCGTCATGTTGGCCTGCTCCTTAAAATTGGGTTCATTAAATCCAAGTAAATATTTTATTGTCGAATCTTTGTCGGCCCAACTGCTAACGCCGGCAATACCAATGTTGTTCCATGCCATTGGCGTAAAATCGACTTCGTAATTCTGATAGGTATTTCTGATTGCCGCATCGGGCTGTGCCGCCCAGTTGTACCACCACGAAATGTGGGGAGAAAAGTTTTGCATGTCCTTTACCGAGTGGTAGCCATATGCAACACCGCGCTTGTAACTTTTTGTCTGCGAATAGGTTCCGCAACTTAATATCAGAAATACCAATAAAAATCCTGTACTTTTCATCCGGTTAAATTAAAAAAAGAATTGAACGACAACAAAATAAAAAGGCATCAGTTGAACAACCAATGCCTTTTTATTATGATTTTTAAAAATTTCTAATACTCGTCTTCATTAAAGAAGAAATCTTCTTTACTCGGGTAGTCGGGCCAAATGTCTTCAATACTTTCATACATTTCTCCCTCATCTTCCATTTCCTGAAGATTTTCAATCACTTCCAACGGTGCGCCCGAACGAATGGCAAAATCAATCAATTCGTCTTTTGTTGCCGGCCAGGGTGCATCTTCCAGTTTCGATGCCAATTCAAGAGTCCAATACATTTGCTGAAATTTATATAGTTAATCTTACTTTTTACTTTGGCGCGAATATAAT
>JBBIVS010000406.1:0-986 GCA_037439605.1 Draconibacterium sp.
AAAAAATATCCCGTTTTTTATTTGTTGCATGGTATTGGAGGCGACGAAAAAGAGTGGCTCAACGGGGGCAATCCTCAAGTGATACTCGACAACCTCTATGCTGCAAACAAACTTGAACCGATGATTGTGATTATGCCTAACGGGCGCGCCATGAAAGACGACCGCGCTACCGGCAACATTTTCGCACCGGATAAAGTGGAAGCTTTTGCAAATTTCGAAAAAGATTTGCTCATCGACCTGATCCCGTTTGTTGAAAAAAATTTTCCGGTGATTGCCAACCGCGAAAGCCGCGCCATTGCCGGTTTATCGATGGGTGGCGGGCAATCGCTAAATTTTGGTATGGGCAACCCCGACAAGTTTGCTTGGGTGGGTGGATTTTCTTCGGCGCCTAACACAAAAAGCCCTGAACAACTGATTCCCGACCCCGCAAAAGCCAGAGAACAACTCAAACTTTTATGGCTTTCTTGTGGCGATAAAGACGGGCTGATTACCTTTAGCAAACGCACACACGATTATTGCAAAGCCAACAACATTCCGCACATTTATTTCATCGAACACGGCTACCACGATTTTAAAGTTTGGAAAAACGGGCTTTACATGTTTTCACAACTACTGTTTAAGCCGGTCGATGTGGCTTCTTTTGACAAAATCAGCATGGCGGGAACGCCTGCCGAAACCAATGTCCGTTCGGCAAAATACCCGCAGATATTACCCAACGGAAGGGCCATATTCAGGATAAAAGCGCCCGAAGCACAGAAAATTCAGCTCGACTTGGGCAAAAAAAACGACCTGGTGAAAAATGCGGAAGGTATCTGGGAAACAACCACCGATTCGCTGAGCGAAGGTTTTCATTATTATTCGCTCATCATCGATGGTGTTGCGGTTTGCGACCCTGCCAGCGAAACTTTTTACGGAATGGGCCGGATGGCCAGCGGTTTCGAGGTTCCGTTTAAAGGCGACGACTATTACACCATCAAAAATGTTCC
>JBBIVS010000406.1:997-3912 GCA_037439605.1 Draconibacterium sp.
GCGACATTCGAATCAAGCGATATTATTCTGATGTTTTGAATTCCTGGCGTACTTTTTACCTGTACACGCCACACGGTTACGATGAAAATACCTCCGAAAAATATCCGGTACTGTACATTTTGCATGGCGGCGGCGAAGACCAGCGCGGATGGGCCACACAGGGCAAAACCGACCTGATTCTCGATAACCTGATTGCCCAAAAGAAAGCCGTTCCGATGTTGGTGGTGATGGTTGACGGAAATATGCCGACAGGTGGCTTTGGTGAAGAATCGCTGAAACTGTTTGAACGGGAAATGAAACAGGCAGTGATTCCGTTTGTTGAGAAAAATTTCAGGGTAAAAACCGATGCCAATTCGCGCGCTTTGGCCGGTTTGTCGATGGGTGGACTGCAAACGTTGCATGCCGGGTTGAAAAATACGGAGATGTTTGCTTACCTCGGTGTTTTCAGTTCGGGCTGGTGGGCCAACCAACCGGCGATTGCCAATCCGCAGTATGATTTTATGAAAGCAAATGCTGAAAAAATAAATGCTAACCTGAAACAATTCTGGATTGCAATGGGCGGCAAGGAAGACATTGCGTGGCAAAACTGCCAGACAATGATGGCGAAATTTGATGAAATGAAAATCAACTACAAATACAGCGAATACCCCGGCGGCCATACCTGGCCGGTTTGGCGGAACAACCTGTTTAATTTTGCACAATTACTATTTAAAAACTAACCCATAAAAATGAAAAAGTATTTTAATCTGATTTTACTTTCACTGTTAGCTTCAACGCTGACAGTGATGTCCCAAACACCTGTTATAGAAGATTTTAAACCTTCAACAGTCAACCAGCCCGGAAAGCAATTTCCACAGGTAAACTCCGAAGGCCGCGTGCGTGTGCAGATAAAAGCGCCAGGAGCAACCAAAGTTCAGTTGGACATCAGTGCCGTGAAATACGACCTGACCAAAGATACAGCCGGCGTTTGGACTGGCGAATCGGCCCCGCAGGACGAGGGTTTCCACTATTATCAGCTTTGGGTTGACGGCGCCGCGGTACCCGACCCCGGAAGTCTTTATTTTTATGGTGCCGGCCGTTGGGGCAGCGGTATCGAAATTCCGGCCAAAGACCAGGATTTTTATGCAAAGAAAAATGTACCTCACGGCGAGGTGATTGAAAAGATTTATTACTCAAAGGTAAACGATGCCATGCGTCGCTGCTTTGTTTACACGCCTCCGGGTTATACCAAAGACATTCAAAAACGCTATCCCGTTTTGTACCTGCAACACGGTGGCGGCGAGGACGAAACTGGTTGGAGCCGGCAGGGCCATGCCAACCTGATTATGGACAACCTGATTGCCGAAGGAAAGGCCGTTCCGTTTATTATTGTGATGGACAATGGAACCTGGAGTATGCAGGGGCCACCACGTGGTGAGCGTCCTGCGGGTGGTGAATGGCCTCCAAAAGGCTGGACCGATGGTTTTAGCAAAACCTTGCTGAAAGACATTATCCCGATGGTGGATGCCGAATACAGGACCATTGCCGATCAGCAACACCGCGCCATGGCCGGACTTTCGATGGGTGGCATGCAAACCCGCGTGATTACGCTCGCCAACCCTGATGTGTTCTCATACGTGGGAATGTTCAGCGGTGGCAGCATCAGTGTCGAAGATGTGGAAAAAGCACCCGGTTTCAAGGAAAAGGTTAAACTGGTTTTTGTCAGTTATGGCAGTCGCGAACTGGAAAATCCACGACGCGGACCATGGGGCGACCCAAAAGAAAATACCGAAAAACTGACAGCGGACGGAATGAACACCCACTTTTATGTTTCGCCACAAACTGCCCACGAATGGCAAAGCTGGCGCAGGGGACTTCATGAATTTGCACCACTTTTATTTAAATAAATAATTAAGACAAATGGAAAATATTAAGATGCCAGAGGCATCAAATGTTTATAGAATGAATCATGTGGTTTTAAGGTTCGACCCCAGCGGGGTCGTATTTCCTCGTCATGAATATCTCCTATAAACATAAAACCCCGTTGGGTTTTAAACATAAATAAAATGTATAATTCAATTTTAAATATCAATAAACTATGAAACGACTTATTACACTTTTTATAGCTTGCACCACGGTATTGTTTTCTTTTGGTCAGGCGCAAACCACCCCCACAGAAATCAAGGAAGATTTCAAACCTTCAACCCTGAACCAGCCTGGGAAAGAATATCCAATGGTCAACTCGCAGGGATACGCCCGTTTTAAAATAGAGGCACCACAAGCTCAAAGTGTGGTGGTAAGTCTCGGACTGGGCGGAACCAGAGGTGGTACACCGCTTGCAAAAGATGAAGATGGAACCTGGATGGGTACAACTGCCGGTCCGATGGACGAAGGTTTTCATTACTACCATGTAACCATCGATGGCGGTGTTTTTAACGACCCAGGTGCATTAAACTTCTACGGTTCAACCCGTTGGGAAAGCGGTATTGAAATTCCGGCGCACGACCAGGATTTTTACGCACTGAAAGATGTTCCTCACGGTCATGTGCAGCAGGTTCTGTTCCCGTCGCCAAGCACCCAAACTTCGCGCAGGGCCTTTGTTTACACACCTCCCGGCTACGGAAAAGACAGTAAAAAACGTTACCCGGTTTTGTACCTTCAACACGGTTGGGGCGAAGACGAAACAGCGTGGAGCAGCCAGGGCCGCGCCAACCTGATTATGGACAACCTGATTGCCGAAGGAAAAATCAAACCGTTCATTATTGTAATGACCTATGGAATGACCAACGAAATCAAATTCGGCGGGCTGCGTAATTTCGATATCAAACCGTTTCAGACTGTGCTGGTGGACGAGCTGATTCCATACATCGACGCCAATTTCAATACCATTGCCGACCAGCCCCACCGCGCCATGGCCGGACTTTCGATGGGGGGCA
>JBBIVS010000407.1:0-3904 GCA_037439605.1 Draconibacterium sp.
GAAAAAGCCCAGGAACAATTTGATTCGGAAGAAGCCCGGAAACTGCAGAAAAAACTGGCTCAAAATACATTCAATTTTAACGATTTTCTGAAACAGATTAGCCAGATTAAAAAAATGGGTAACCTGAAAGATGTGGTTGGGATGATTCCGGGAATGGGCAAGGCAATGAAAAACCTCGATATTGATGACGATGCATTTAAACATATTGAGGCCATAATTTATTCGATGACACCGAAGGAACGTGAAGACCCTTCAATTTTAAACGGCAACCGCCGTAAAAGGATTGCTGAAGGTTCGGGTACAAATATTCAGGAAGTTAACCGATTGCTGAAACAATTTGACGAAACCCGTAAAATGATGAAAATGGTTTCGCAGGGGAAAAATATGCAACGAATGATGAGTGGGATGCAACAACAGGGGAGGAAGTTTTAGTTAGTTCAGAGTTCAGAGTTAAACGTTTTCGCAAATGATTTGGATTGACGGGAATAAGGTGGCTGCTGAAATGAAGCAGGAAATTGCTGAAGAGGTGATAAAACTAAAAGCTAAAGGAAGCAGAGCTCCTCATTTGGCTGCTATTCTGGTGGGTCACGATGGGGGCAGTGAAACTTATGTGGCATATAAAATAAAAGATTGTGAATCTGTTGGGTTTAAATCGACATTAATTCGTTACGAAGATGATGTGATTGAAGCCAAACTTCTTGCAAAAATTGATGAACTCAACAACGATGTTGAATTGGATGGATTTATCGTTCAGTTACCATTGCCAAAACACATTTCGGAACAAAAAATTATTGAAGCCATTAATCCGCGAAAAGATGTGGATGGATTTCACCCGGTAAATGTAGGCCGCATGGTTATTGGTTTGCCATCATACATTTCGGCAACGCCGTTCGGAATTGTTGAATTGCTGAAACGTTACAGGATTGAAACCAGCGGTAAAAATTGTGTTATTGTTGGACGTAGCAATATTGTTGGCCGGCCGCTTAGCATATTAATGTCACAAAAGGCTGTAAATGCTACGGTTACAGTAGCACACAGCCGTACTGAAAATCTGGAAGCCGTGTGCCGAAATGCTGATATTTTAATTGCCGCAATGGGTGTTCCCGGGTTTGTAAAAGGAAATATGGTGAAAGAAGGTGCAGTTGTAATTGATGTTGGAACTACGCGGGTGAAATCTGACCAAACCAAATCAGGGTTCAAACTGAAAGGTGATGTTCTTTTTGAAGAAGTGGCCGAAAAATGTTCGTACATCACACCTGTTCCAGGCGGAGTTGGGCCAATGACGCGGGTTTCTTTACTACAAAATACATTGCTTTCGGCAAAGGGGGAAATTTATAAATAGAAGAACAGAATTCATATTTGAGAATTATTTGAATCCAACCGGAGTCAAATGTGTACTGCTCAGACATTTACCCTAAACCTGCAACCCCCGGCCACGAAAAGAACAGATTCAGGAAAAACAAAGTTTACGGGAAGTTGAAAAATATTAATACTTAAGGAGGCAAAATTTTGTCTCCTTTTTTTGTCATATTTTTAGAATGAATTTAAACTACAGGAAATGCGGTGTATTCTGGCTTCAAATAATCAGTTTAAACTATTTCTTAAATTATTTTTTTATTTTTGAACTTATATCTTCATAAAAAAACCAAATTTATTCAGGATGGAAAGCGTTGATAATAAGGAGGAAATGAGAAATTCTGATAGCAAATTCAATCAGGAAATTCATTCAAAAGTAGTGAGAGCCGGTAAGAGAACCTATTTTTTTGATGTTAAAAGCACCCGAAACGAAGAGTTTTACCTGACCATAACAGAAAGTAAAAAGAGATTCGAAGACAACGGAAATTTTCATTACGAGAAACACAAAATCTTTTTATACAAGGAAGATTTCGAAAAATTCACTGAATGTTTACAGGAAATTATTGGTTATATCAATGATAATCAGATTGAACCTACAGGTGACAAACGTTTGGATTCAGTTGCTGAAAATGAACCAGTTTCAAATTACTCCAACCTTGATTTTGATGAGATTTGATTTTTTTGCAGAAAGTTGAAAAATTATTAAATCAATTCGCTTAATTCGAGCCAGCGCATTTCTTTCTCATCGAGAAGCGCTTTAATTACAACCAGTCTTTCCGATTGCCGGTACAATTCATCATGTGGTAAACTACCTGAATTCATTGTTGTTTCCAGCATTTCTTTTTCCGCTTCAAGTTCGGCAATTTCATTTTCCAGCGACTCAAACTCCCTTTTTTCATTAAAAGTCAGTTTCCTTTTTTGTGCTGAATTTGAATCGTCTTTAATTTGAACCTTCTCAGGTTCTTTTTTCCTGCCAGCCAATTGTGACTTTGCTTTTTCCAGTTCCTCGCCGAGTAGTTGTTTATTGCGGTAAATGGTGTAATTGCCCGGAAAATCAGTGATTTTTCCTTCGCCTTCGAAAACAAACAGGTGGTCAACAATTTTATCCATAAAAAACCTGTCGTGCGAAACTATAACAACGCAACCGGCAAACAATTTTAAATACTCTTCGAGAACATTTAATGTCATAATATCCAAATCGTTGGTGGGCTCGTCGAGTATCAGGAAATTTGGGTTTTGCATTAAAACAGTACACAGGTATAGTCTTCGTTGCTCGCCGCCGCTCAGTTTTTCAATATAATTATATTGTGTGTCGGGAGGAAAAAGAAACAAATTCAGCATTTGGGAAGCGCTCATTTTTGTGCCGTCTTCAAAAGTTATGAATTCAGCGATTTTTGTTACCGCGTCAATCACACGTTCGCGGTTATCGAAAGAAATTCCGTCCTGCCGGTAATAACCAAACTTAATCGTTTTTCCAATTTCAATATTTCCCGAATCGGGTTGAAGCGCTTGTGTAATCAGGTTCAGAAAAGTCGTTTTTCCCGTCCCGTTCTTTCCGATAATTCCCACCTTTTCAAATCGCGAAAATTTGTAACTGAAATTTTCAATCAGTTTTACACCCGGAAATGATTTTGAAACATTTTCGAGTTCCACCATTTTTTTACCCAGGCGCGACGATTTTACATTCAGGTTTACGCTATCGGTATTGATTTTTTGAGAAGCCTTTTCTTTCAGGTCGTAGAAAGCGGTTATACGGTATTTTGCTTTGTGGCTGCGGGCCTGTGGCATCCGGCGCATCCATTCAATTTCGGTGCGCAACAGGTTTTTTGCTTTCGTTACTGATGCCTGTTGCATTTCAATACGTTCATCGCGTTTCTCAAGAAAATATGAATAGTTGCCCATGTACCTGTAAATCTGGCTATCTTCCATTTCTATTATCTCGTTGCAAACGCGGTCGAGAAAATAGCGGTCGTGTGTGACCATTAAAAGCGTTGATTTTGTTTTATCGAGATAGGCTTCCAGCCATTCAATCATATCCAAATCCAAATGGTTGGTAGGTTCGTCTAAAATTAAAAGGTCGGGTTTATCGATCAGTACTTTCGCCAGTGCAACCCTTTTTTTCTGTCCTCCCGAGAGCTCTGCAATTTTATGGTCGAGCAGGTTAATTTTGAGTTCGGTTAAAATTTGTTTTATTTCCACTTCCATGTCCCACGCGCCCAGTTCATCCATTTTCGATGAAATTTCAGCAATTTTTGCCTGGTTGTTTTCGGTAACGGCAAGCTCAAATTCCTTTACAGTTTTAAGTTTTTCGTTGTCCGATGAAAATATTTCCTCCAGAATTGTATGGTCGGGGTTTAACTTTGGAATTTGTTCGAAATAGCCGATTTTGATATCGTTTGTAACTGTAATTTTGCCCGAATCGGGAGTTTCCTTTCCTGCAAGTAAATTGAGCAAAGTTGATTTACCCGTGCCGTTTTTTGCAATTAAAGCCACTTTCTGGCCTTCGAAAACTGTAAAGGAAATATTTTCGAAAAGCATGGTTTCACCC
>JBBIVS010000408.1:0-3877 GCA_037439605.1 Draconibacterium sp.
CCATCGTGGATGAAAATTGATTCGATGGGATTCGAGACTATCCCAGGCAAAATTCTGGCGCAGGCATTTCAAAATTATGGCGCTTATATTGTTGACGATACTGGGTGGGATGTTTACGCAATTATTACCCAATGGTCGCCAGAAGGAAGATTTTCTGATGAATTTGAAAAAGAGTGGGGTTTTTCGTTTACACCACAAAGTAAAAATACACAATGGGCAAGAGATATGGACAGAATTTTCTTAAACCTTCATGTGGTTAACAACAACAGCAAAAACAGCATTGGCGGCGGAGGTAAACCACGAATGCCCTTAGCACCTGAGTTTAAAACAACAAACATAATTACAGGAAGAAAAGAACCTGATATTAAAATTTATCCGAATCCAACCGCCAACTTAATTAACATAGAACCTGGCAATCAAGCGCTGCAAAATGCCAGCGTAAAGCTACTGAACACTTTGGGAGAGTGTGTTTTTCAAAATACCATCGACAACAGAAAAGTAACACTGGATATGACCGGATACAATACAGGAATTTACTATCTTCAAATAGAAATGAAAAACAAAATCATCAATCGAAGAATAGTAAAAACCAATATCAAAACTAGTGCTTAAGAAATGCCGCATTAAATTGAAAATTACTTTTTACGGATTGATAATTTTATGGATAGGCTAAACCAAATATTTCCGCGACTGCTCATCTTTTTAATTTTACTAATTTCTGCAAAAGCATTTGCCGTTGGCCAAGGTATAAATAACTGCAGAGTTTTTAAGCAAAAATCAACGAAAACAGAACAAATGATGTTTTCAATCCTCTCTAACTGAACG
This sequence comes from Draconibacterium sp., assembly GCA_037439605.1. GTDB lineage: Bacteria > Bacteroidota > Bacteroidia > Bacteroidales > Prolixibacteraceae > Draconibacterium. Next base: position 826 of record JBBIVS010000408.1, read on the forward strand.
CAACCGATTCGGTTATTTTCTGTATTTAACCAACAGGGAGTTTGCTGCCGGCCAGTTTGAGCAGGTACAAAAAGATTTTTCCCGCAACCGCTTATCTCGACAGGGATATTAAAGGTTGTATCCCAATCAACAGTTTAAAATGACCACAAAATCACTAAAATTGATTTTTTTAAATTAATATTTTGGAAATCGGTTTTTGTTTTTTTCGTAATCCTGTCGGTTGCAGGACAGAAAACTGAAGGTTTTCGAAATAGCAAAATGGGCCATTCAACAAAACACCCGATCGATTTTTTGAAAAATGCAGAATTCACATTCATGCACTGCGAAAATCTACCAAAAATGCCAATTCTTATTTGGTTTTTAAAGATTTTATCAAAAAATGAAACTTTTCGAAATCTGTTCTGTTTAATTATCGGAACAAATAAATTAAACAGTTCTGATTTTGAAATGAGGATACTCTTAACCGGAACTACCGGATACATTGGACAAAGATTGCTGCCGGTTTTACTGAACAATGGACATGAAGTAATTTGCTGCGTTCGCGACAAAAACCGGTTTAATACCGAAAAATATCATTCGGACAAAGTTTCCGTTATAGAGGTAAATTTTCTGGAAAAAGAAACACTGCAAAATATTCCGGAAGATATTGATATTGCCTATTACATGATTCACTCCATGTCTTCTTCAATCGATAAGTTTGAAGAAATGGAAGCACTTTCAGCCCAAAATTTTAAAAACCGGCTTGAACAGACCAAAGTAAAACAGGTAATTTATTTAAGCGGAATTGTTAACGACGACAACCTCTCGAAACACCTGAAATCGAGAAAACGGCTTGAGGAAATATTGTCGGGTTCATCCTTTAATTTAACAACTTTACGGGCCGGGATAATTGTTGGTTCAGGCAGTGCGTCGTTTGAAATAATCCGCGATTTGGTTGAAAAACTGCCGGTAATGATTGCACCAAAATGGCTCAACTCCCGCTCTCAGCCGCTGGCAGTCAGGAATGTAATTGAATTCTTAACCGGCGTAATATTGCGCGAAGAAACCTACAATCAAAGTTTCGATATCGGCGGGCCTGAAATTCTCACTTACAAACAGATGTTGCTTCAGTTTGCCGAAGTGAGAGGTTTGAAACGCGTTATCATCAACGTTCCGGTAATGACGCCAAAACTTTCGTCGTATTGGTTGTATTTTGTTACTTCAACATCATACAAACTGGCGGTGAACCTGGTAAACAGCATGAAAGTGGAGATTATTTGCCGCGAAAATAATTTACGCGAAATTCTTGGAATTAAACTTCTGACGTACAAAGAGGCCGTGCAAAGCGCTTTCGACCGGATTGCCCAGCAGGAAGTACTTTCCAGTTGGACAGATGCTTTAACCAGCGATGCTTTGCAAAAAGGCGTTTCGCAACTACTCGAAGTGCCAACATATGGATGTTATAAAGATTTCAGGAAGAAAAAGATCGACGATGAAAATAAAACGTTAACCCGCATTTGGACCATCGGAGGTAAAAAAGGCTGGTACTACGCCAATTGGCTTTGGAAAATGAGAGGGTTTGTAGATAAATTGTTTGGCGGGGTTGGGCTCAGACGTGGCAGAAAAAGCGCTGAAAATCTTGAAGCCGGCGAATCGCTTGATTTCTGGCGGGTACTTTACGCCAACCGCGCCGAAAAACGGCTTTTACTTTATGCCGAGATGAAACTTCCGGGTGAGGCCTGGCTCGAATTCAAAATAAAAGACAACATACTTTACCAGACCGCCACTTTCCGTCCATTGGGACTTTTAGGGAGAATGTACTGGTATGGAGTGATGCCTTTTCACGGTTTGGTATTTAACGGAATGATTAAAAAACTTGCTGAAGCTGAATAATATGGGATTCTATCAATTACACAAAACACAAAAAATTCCGGCTACAATAGACCAGGTTTGGGATTTTATTTCGTCGCCGGCCAACCTTAAAAAGATAACGCCCGAATACATGGGTTTTAACATTACCTCGAAAATGCTGAGCGAAAAAATGTATCCGGGAATGATTATCAGTTACAAAGTGAGCCCGGTTTTTGGTATAAAAATGACCTGGGTAACCGAAATCACGCATGTAAAGGAAAAGGAATATTTTGTTGACGAACAGCGGGTTGGCCCTTATTCTATGTGGCACCACGAACACAAAATTGAACCCATTGAAGGCGGAGTTTTAATGACCGATATTGTATCCTACAAACCACCCTTTGGATTTCTGGGTACCATAGCGAATTCAATACTCATCAAAAAACAATTGAAGGAAATTTTTGATTACCGAACGGTTGCAGTGGAGAAAATGTTTGGAAAGTTTGAATAAAATTTTGTTTTACCTTCGCGCTTTTTTAAGCGATGAGTAAAAACAGGATTCTGAAACTTTTAAAGAAACTCCATCAATGGCCGGCCATTGTAATCGCCTTCTTCGCCATTATTTTTGCATTTTCCGGAATCATCATGAATCACCGGCAATTTTTTTCGGCTGTTGATGTTTCGCGGAAACTGCTTCCACCCAATTACACCTATAAAAACTGGAATTTGGCTGCTGTGCGCGGTTCGATTCAAACTGGTAAAAATGAAACTTTGATTTACGGAAATATTGGAATCTGGAAATCAAAAGACGATTTCAAATCATTTGAGGATTTCAACCAGGGGTTTCCAAAAGGGATTGACAACCGGAAAATCTACTCCATTGTTCAGCATGGGAATACACTTTTTGCCGGTACACAACTGGGTTTGTACAAAAGTGAACCGGGTGAAAACTGGCAAAAAATTGAACTCAGCGTCGAAGACCGCATTGCCGACCTCGGTTTAAAAAACGACACTTTACTGGTTTTAACCCGGCATTACCTGCTAAAAAGCGCCAACGGGACCGATTTTATCACCGTTCAGCTTCCTGAACCGGTTGGTTACGAGCGAAAAACCGGCCTTTTCAATACTTTCTGGGAGTTGCACAGCGGCGAATTATTCGGATTGGTTGGTAAACTCATTGTCGATTTATTGGGTGCTGTTACCATTTTTCTGTCGGTTCCAG
>JBBIVS010000409.1:0-3874 GCA_037439605.1 Draconibacterium sp.
TCTATTGAGCAGGTGACGGGAAGTCACCAGCTCAAATTCAAATGTGAGTCACCAGCACAAATTCAAAAAGACTTACCTGAAATCTTTCCGGTATTCCGAAGGGGTTTTATTCATTATAACTTTGAAGTAGTAGTTGAAATTGGCAAGATTGTTATATCCGCACTCGTAGCAAATGTGGGTAATGGGTTTATCGGTTTCAGAGAGCAGTTTGGCAGCAATTCCAATTCTTACACTTTTTACGTAATCCATAAAAGTTTGCCCGGTTTTCTTTTTAAAATACCTGCAAAACGAACTGGGTTCCATAAAAACCAGTTTTGATGCGTCTTTCAGGTTTATTCCCTCCTGGATATTCTGAAAAACATATTCGTAAATTTTATCAATCTGTTCACGGTCCTTATCATACGAACTGGGCATAGCCGATGGCAATGCAAGAAACTCGCGGTCATCGATTTTTAGTAATAGGTTAAAAACTTTCAGCAGTTCAATGTATCTTTCGAGGCCTTTTAAATCGACCATTTTACGGAGTGTGGCAGCCACCTCCTCCGTTTTTGGGCCACGGAACAAAATTCCGCTGTCGGCCAGTTTCAGAAGTTCCATCACTTCCTCCAATTCCGGAATATTAAAAAAATCGGAACTGATAATATTTTCATAGAAATGGGTAACAATACATTCAGGTTCATATTCCGAATCGAATTCAAGCACTTCCCAGCAATGCGAAATATTGGGCCCAAGCAAAACCAAATCGCCCGGTGTGTAACTCGAAATATGATTCCCGACAATACGCCTGCCAGAGCCCACAGTTATAAGGTTAAGCTCATAATTTTTATGCGAATGTATCTTTTCTGAAAGGGGGTCCATTTTTAACTGCCTGGTGATAAACGAGTGTTTGTTGGGGACAAATATTTTTTCATAAACAAACTCCATGATACACTTTTTTAACCTTTTCAAACAAATATAAGGGAATATTCGAAATACACGGTCAAAATTCAATGTAAAAAAACCAATATACAATAAGCATTTAAAATCTCATTGGTTTTCCTTTGTTATGCTGTTTAAAATTCAATTAAGCATATAACAAATATTATTATGAAATTACCATTAACTGGTATAATACCACCCATTGTAACACCTTTAATCAGCAATACAAAGCTTGATATTCAAGGTTTAAAAAATTTAACCGACCATATTTTAGCCGGAGGCGTTCATGGCGTTTTTTTGCTGGGAACCACCGGCGAAGCCACAAACCTGAATTACAACCTTCGGAAGGAATTTATTTACCGGGCTTGCGAATTTGTTGACAAGAAAGTTCCTGTTGTTGTTGGAATTACAGATACCTGCCTGCAAGGTTCGCTGGAAATTGCACAAACTTCGAAAGATGCAGGCGCCGATGCCCTGGTAATTTCATCGCCATACTATTTACCCATTTCGCAAAACGAATTTGTGACCTACCTCGAAGAGCTTGTACCTCAGTTGCCGTTACCTTTTATGATGTACAATATGCCATCATGCACCAAAATGCACATGTCGGTAACCACAGTGCGGAAAGCAAAAGAAATGGGCGCAATAGGTATTAAAGACAGTTCAGGAAACCTGCCTTATATGTTATCGCTCATCGAAGAATTTAAGGAATCGCCGGAATTCGCAATTATTGCAGGCACCGAAATTTTCCTTCCTGAAACAATTAAAGCAGGCGGTCATGGTGCAGTTGCAGGTGGTGCAAATATTTTCCCATCGTTATTTGTCGATTTATATGAAGCCTCATTAAACGACGATACCGAAAAAATTGAAATGCTTCGTGAAAAACTGATTTTAATCGAGGAAAAAATTTACAATGTTGGCGCCCACTCGTCAAAATACATTAAAACCATCAAAAGCGCTCTTTCGGCATTGGGCATTTGCAGCGACTTTATAGCCATGCCATTTCACCGGTTCGATAATGGAAAAACAAACATTATCAAACAAAATATGAAAGAATTGAGTATTTTGGAACCGGTTCTCACCAGCCAATTTAAAACCTGATAAAATGAATTTACCGGTAGCTGATCTTGTCGTTTTCATAGTCATTACATTGGGAAATGTACTGTTTGGCACCAGTTTTTACTTTCGAAACAAAACAACCGATCAGTTTACATCAGGTGGCGGCAAACTCCCATCCTGGGTGGTTGGAATGTCGATATTTGCCACGTTTGTAAGCAGCATCAGTTTTTTGGCTTTACCTGGAAAAGCTTATGTTTCGAACTGGAACGCGCTTGTTTTCAGTTTTGCCATCCCGGTTGCAGCAATTATGGCCGTTAAGTTTTTTGTTCCGCTGTATCGCAGTCTGGGAAGTATTTCGGCCTACAATTATCTGGAGGTCAGGTTTGGAACCTGGGCGCGCATTTATGCCTCTGTTTGTTACATTTTAACACAGATGATGCGCACCGGTGCAATTCTTTTATTACTGGCTTTGCCTTTGAATGCGCTTTTTGGCTGGGATATCAAAACCATCATCATCATTACCGGAATTGCAGTTACCGCTTACTCCATGCTCGGCGGAATCCAGGCGGTGGTATGGACCGATGCAATCCAGGGAATTGTATTAATAGTCGGGGCTATCGTTTGTGCCGCAGTGTTAACTTTTTCGATGCCCGAAGGTCCGGCCCAGGTTTTTGAAATTGCTGCTGCAAACCATAAATTCAGCCTGGGCAGTTTTGGCGCGGGTTTGTCGGAATCAACTTTTTGGGTGGTACTCATTTATGGGTTGTTTATCAACCTTCAGAATTATGGCATCGACCAGAATTTTGTTCAGCGATATATGACCACAAGTTCGCTTAAAAAGGCCAAATCATCGGCTTTGTTTGGAGCTTTGTTATATCTGCCGGTTTCCTTGATTTTCTTTTATATCGGAACAGCCCTTTTTTCGTATTACACGACTCAGCCCGATTTGCTGCCGGCCGAATTAAAGGTTGCCGGCGCAGGTGACAAAGTTTTTCCGCATTTCATCGTAAACGGATTACCTGTTGGAATAACCGGCCTGCTGATTGCCGCTATTTTTGCAGCCGGAATGAGCACCGTTTCCACCAGCGTGAACAGCACTGCCACCATTATTTTATCTGATTATTATCAGCGTTACTTTAAAAATGCCACCGAAAAATCATCTATGAAAGTACTTTATTCTTCTTCGGTTATTTTCGGGGCGCTTGGAATTATCATTGCGCTTTCGCTGGTTGGTGTTGAAAGTGTTTTGGATGCATGGTGGTCGTTGGCTTCGATTTTCAGCGGCGGAATGTTAGGTCTGTTTTTACTGGCATTTCTTTCAAAGAAAGTCAGGAACTTCGATGCTGCTGTCGGGGTTATCATCGGCGCCCTTGTTATCATTTGGATGAGTTTATCGCCGTTGTATTTTAACAGCGAAAATTTAATCGCATTTAAAAGCCCGTTCCACAGCAACCTGACCATCGTAATTGGGACATTAGTTATTTTTCTTGTCGGTTTTATTGTTTTGAAACTTTTCCCGGGGAAAAAACATAAAACCATTTAAAATCATCAAAATTTTACAGTCATGAAGTTTTACCAACTATTCTTATTCATTTTTATTTCAACCCTTGTTACGGCGCAAAAACCTTACACAGGCGAAAGCGCGGTTGTTAAATCGGATTACATCTACAAAGCCGAAGATGTCAGTTTCCCGAGTTGCCATGCATCAACCATTGCCGAAACAAAAAACGGACTGATTACCGCCTGGTTTGGCGGAACAGCAGAAAAAGACCCTGATGTTGGCATCTGGGTCAGCCGGTTCGAAAACGGAAAATGGACCATTCCGGTTGAAGTGGCCAACGGAATTCAGCATAAAACCTTGCGTTACCCAACATGGAACCCGGTTTTGTTTAATTAT
>JBBIVS010000410.1:0-270 GCA_037439605.1 Draconibacterium sp.
GTTTTGTAAGCATTGGCTGTGAACCTTGTACCCGTGCTATTCGTCCTGGTGAAGATTTCCGTGCAGGCCGCTGGTGGTGGGAACAAAACTCGGGCAAAGAGTGTGGGCTGCATGAATAAGCCTCCCTGTCCTCTGAACTGATAGGGACAAGCTCTTCAAAGAGGGTAGTGAGAGAATAAATGTTTATCTTTACAAAATGGAATATAAATTTTCAATACATGCTTTGGAACGAATGCAATTCAGAGGTATATCTGAAAACGACGTACTTGA
>JBBIVS010000410.1:280-3870 GCA_037439605.1 Draconibacterium sp.
GTATTGAAAAATTTTGATTCTGCGGTGAATCAGGATGTTGAAGTGGTGATATTTTCTAAACTTTTAATAGTAAATAACAAACCCTGGTTATACCGGGTTTTTGTAAATACAGCCAAAAAGCCGTTTTTAGTAATAACAGTGTACAGAACTTCAAAAATTGAAAAATATGGTTATCAGATACAATAAAGAGGCAGATGCCATTTATATCAGGTTTTCTGATTCGAAGGTGGCTGAAAGCGATGAGGAAAAACCTGGAATTATTCTCGATTATGACGAGTCAGGTAATATTATCGGCATTGAGGTTTTAAATGCATCGGAGAAAACAAACCAGCCCAACGGAATTATTTACGAAGTCGCGTGATTTTAATCTTTTCCAGAACTTAGGGTACGCAATTAAGTATTCGCAATAGCAAAATTTTACATACTTAGCTAAACCAATAACAATCGTAACCGTATCTCACTGCTTGCTATACCTGCCGTTTGGTGTTGCGCGCACAATTGGGTGTAGCGCCCGCCTGGCTTTGGGTGTCGCGGATTCCAATCCGCGATTTTTATAAACCGGAGGTTACAAACCTCCGCACCCTTAAATTCCTCCAATTTTCAATTCCCAAATCCCTTTGTTGGCTTAAGGGGTATTTTCGTTAGTAGAAACAGTTGGTTGGTGAGTTTTTGAATTTCGATCAAAAAGTTAACTTTAACTTTTGACAGATTTGTAACGAAGGGTAAGCTGGCAGTCATTTGAAATGGTTTTGTTTAACTGCATAATACATCTAATTTTTTAATCGCAAACCCGATATTATATCGACCAATAGTTGTACCCTTTGGTCATTACAATATTTAGAAGTAAAATTGAAGGAAATAATTTCCGAGAATTTGTAAGAATTTAAGATGCCTGCAAAAATTGCATTTATATTATTGGTTGTTTTTTTAATCCTCAGTTCGTTTACCAACGGACAGGAAAACTATTATTCCAAAACCTACACTACCGAAAGCGGCCTGCCGCATAACCATGTTTACAGCATTGCGCAGGACAGTACCGGTTTTCTGTGGATTGCCACCTGGGACGGTTTGAGCCGGTATGATGGTTACGAGTTCAAAAACTATTACCATAATCCGGCCGATTCAACTTCGCCGGCCTATTTTATTTGCGAAAAAATATTAGTCGATTACCAAAATAATGTCTGGGTACGAAATGTTGCAAACATCTCGAAATACAACCGTGAATCGGATGATTTTACCCAGTTCAGGTTTCAGTCAATTGCAGGAATGGCAGTTGACAGGGAAGGAAAGTTTTGGTGCAATAACGACAAAGGTTTGTTCTGCTGGAATTACATTCAGAATAAATTTGAAGAAATTAGTATTGAACCTGGTAAAAATGTAACCAAAGAAATTTATAAATTCACCAATTCCTATATTACATTCGATAACGAAAACCAACTTTGGTTTTGTTGTTTTTATGATGATAAAATATGGTTTTTCAGGTGCAGAAATAAAGATGGACTAAAATGGGTTTCGGAATTTACAGGTGTTTTGGAACAGCAAAAATATTATCCGTTAGTAAGCAACTATTCAGCAGATTTTGAAATTATTGTGGCCCCGGAAAACGACTTCTGGATTTTTGGCAATGTCGGTAATTTTAAGTTCGACCATTCTGAAAAGAAATTTCTTCCAGCAAAAGAAAATCTAGCGTTAATTTCAAACGAAAATCTCAGAGATGCTTTTTCAAGGTATAAAAACCTTATGCCAATAGTTAAAGATGAAAGAATGAATTTAAGATTAAAACCAATCTTTGTCGAAACGTATTGCATTGATAACCAAAACATCCTCTGGCAAGGATTTTTATCTTCCGGTTCGGTTGAAACCGGGCTTACCCGCACCATAAAAACTCCCTGTGCATTTAAACACCATTTTACAGAACAAAATCCGGAAGCCGGGTTAAACGCGTTTTTCCCGGTTTTGAAAAATAAGAATGAGACAATTTGGGGTGGTGCTGCCAATGTGAATACAATTTTTCTACACGAAAAAAATGGCGAGGTAAAAAGAGTTACTCCGTTAGATGCTGAAACATATAAAATTGGCCAGCGGGTGCGTTCTTTTCTTGAAGATTCAACCGGCATTTGGATTGGGTACTTTCAAAGATTGCTTCTGAGGTATGATTATGAAAGCAACAAATTTTCAAAAATTCTTTTAAAGAAAACTGAAAATGAGGACAGATCGCTTCCTCAAAGTTTCATCCATTTAAAAAAGGTTGGCGATGATTTGTTGATTTTTGGGTTCAAGGAGATTTTTAAATACAACACAATAACCAATGATTTGACCAAATTATTAACTTATGAAATAAATTATGATTACTTCATATATAGTGTAATCCATGATAATGAAAAAGGATGGTGGGTGGGTTGCAGTCAAAGCAAGTTAATTCATTATGATGCCAATTTTAATGAAATGGCATCTTATAAAATAGGAAATGCGTCGTTTAATATTGAAGATATTGTTTTGGGCGACAACAACGATTTGTGGATTACACAACTCGGAGGCGGGTTAGCCCATTTCGACATGGCATCGGGCAAATCGGTAATTTATACAACGGCCGACGGCCTTTCGAATAACACCTGTTACGGAATTTTGAAAGATAAAAAGGGGAATCTCTGGATTTCGACCAACCACGGTATTTCGTATTTTAATACGGCAACACGCAAGTTCAGGGTTTTTGGACAGGAAGATGGGTTAAAAATAGATGAGTTCAACTCAGATAATACCTATCTGGCCCCCGATGGCGAGATGTTTTTTGCAGGAATGGGTGGGGTTGTCAGTTTTTACCCGGATAGCATCCCGAAAATTATGCAGGACCAAAAAAGCTGGCCGCTGGTTTTAACCGATTTTAAAGTTTCGGGGAATAACCGTTTTTTTGAAAAAGCGCTTTATGAATGTGATACAATCGAACTGAAAAAGGGTGACAATAATTTTCAACTTTCGTTTGCCTGTCTCGATTTTAAAAATGCCGATAAGATAAAATACCGTTACCGTTTGCTGCCACAGGAGGAGGAATTTATTGCAACTGGTTTCAGAAACCGCAACCTGAATTATACCAGCCTTTCGCCCGGAATATACAAACTTGAAATAGAAGCCACCAATGTAGCCGGTGACTGGGCCTCGAAAAAAACACTTTTTATTGCAATTCCGGCTTTTTATTACCAAACCATTTGGTTTAGAATGCTGATTATTGGGATAATATTGTTTGTTTCGGTGTATGTTATTTACAGCCATAACCGGCAAATCAGGTTAAAAGCCAGGCAACAGCAGGATGAACTAAAACTGGAAAGCCTGCGTGGACAAATGAACCCGCATTTTATTTTTAACTCGCTCAACTCAATCAACTACTTTATATCACAAAACGACCGTCTTTCTGCCAACCGGTATATTGCCGATTTTTCGCGGCTAATACGTTCAATCCTTGGCAACCTTTCGCAGGAATACATTCTGTTGAATAAAGAACTGGAATCGTTAAATGATTACCTGCAACTGGAACACCTCCGTTTTAGCGACAAATTCGATTATGAGATTTCGGTTGATGAAACGGTTAACACTGA
>JBBIVS010000411.1:0-3852 GCA_037439605.1 Draconibacterium sp.
TGCTCTTCCGATCTCGATATTGAAATTGTGGACAATATTGGTTCGGGAATGGCATTTTCCGCCGGTTTTTTGTACTATTATCTAAACGGTAAAACCATTCAGCAATCGCTTAATTTTGGTAATGCCGCCGGTGCGCTGAATACGACCAAACGCGGCGCAACGGCGTTCTTCAATAAAAAGGATGTGATTAATTTTATGAAAAAAACTCCGAAGAACCAGCTTTCTTAATAAAGTTTTTTGAAATAAAAAATACTCTTAAACATCCTTAATCAGGTAACCAAATTTTCTGTTTTTCTGTTTACATAAATAAAACTTCGATATGAAACGGACATCAAAGGAAATCGCAGGATTACTTGTGGAAAGGTTGTGGGGCCAGTACATTGAAAGGGTTCCCTGTGCAAAACAATATGCCGTTATGGTTACCGGTAAGGGTGGAAAAGTTGTGATCGACCACATTGCATTCCGTACTTTCAACGCGCATACCGGTGAACAACCCGAAGGGATAAGGGCAATCAGGCATATTTTAAATTTTCTTGGTTACAAACCTGCTGCAAAATACAGTTTCCCGAAAAAAAAATTAAAGGCCGCACATTTTGAACATCCCGACGAATGTTTGCCAAAAATTTTTGTCAGCCAGCTCGATGTAAATGAATTGCCAGAATGGGCTCAGAAAGCAATCAACAACACGGTTAATAACACCACCTATTTAATTACCGATAAAAGCATTGAATTGTTAAGAATACTCGAAGAAAACGGGGTACTGCCTTCTGAAGCGGCTGAATACCTGATTAATAATCTGATGCAGTATTTTCGCCGGGCGTGGAATATTCCGCTAAAGGAAGATGTATTGAAACTCAACGATATTTCGCAATACGGCGCCTGGGTATTGCTGCATGGGAATTCGGTAAATCATTTTGCTGTTCTGACAAATTACCAGAATATTCCGGAATGGCCCGATTTGGAAATTACCGCCAAAGCGCTTGCAGAAGCAGGAATTCAAATGATGGAACACATTGAAGGCGAAAGTGGCGGCAAACTCCGGCAAATTGCCACGCATGCTGTAAAAGAAGAGGTTAAAGTGAAAGGTGATTCAGGTATTGAAAGTATGACCTGGACTTATGCCTATTTCGAACTGGCACAGCGTAATTATGTCGAAGAAAACGGGAAGCAAATACTTTTTAACGGGTTTATGGGAGAGCAGGCAAACCACCTTTTCGATATGACCCGCACCCGCGACAATTAATAAACCTTTGGCACGTAAGTTAACTCGGTTTGCGGCGGCCTCACATAACCTTTGCTATCCATGCGCGGCGGCAGTTCAATGGGTCCGGGCGTTAAATCTTCGTACGGAATCATTGATAACAGGTGGTGAATGCAATTTAACCTTGATGTTTTTTTATTGTCGGCTTCAACCACGTACCACGGGCAAATTTTGGTGTCGGTGTAGGCAAACATTTCATCCTTTGCCTTCGAAAACTCAACGTACATTTTTCGCGACTCCAAATCCATGGGGCTTAATTTCCATCGTTTGGTCGGGTCTTTAATCCTCGATCTGAATCTTTTTTCCTGTTCCTTTTCGCTTACCGAAAACCAGTATTTAATCAATATTATTCCGGAGTGAATAAGCATTTTTTCGAAATTTGGGCATGCGCGCAAAAAATCCCAGTATTCCTCGTCGGTACAAAATCCCATTACTCTCTCCACACCGCCCCGGTTATACCAACTGCGGTCGAACAGGACCATTTCGCCGGCTGCCGGCAAATGCGCCGCGTAACGCTGAAAATACCACTGTGTTTTTTCACGTTCGGTAGGTGTTCCCAAGGCGACAACCCTGCATATTCGGGGATTTAAAACCTGGATAATCCGTTTAATAGTGCCTCCTTTGCCTGCTGCATCGCGCCCTTCGAAAATAACAACCACTCTCAGGCCTTTATGTTTTATCCATTCCTGAAGTTTAATTAACTCCAGTTGCAGGTTTTTTAGCTCTTTTTTATAAAATTTCCGCGAACTCTTTTTTTCAGAAACAGGTTTAGATTCAGATTCTTCCATTTCCATATGTGGTTAAAATGATTTAAGCTGATGTAAAATCACTTTAAAAATACAAAAAATCAGTTCAAATTATACTATCAATGCTCACATCTGTAAATATGCTCCAAACAATGTGTCTTCGGCAGCATAGTTAATCGCAAAAAATCCCGATTCAATTTTATCCCCGGTAATTTTTAAAGGATATTTTTTTTCCATCTCTTTTTTAAATGTATTAAATGAAACTCCCGGTTGGTAAAAAATTCTGAACATGCCCTTTATCCCGGGTTGAACAAGTTTTTCGAGTTGCAGCGAAAGCAAACCCATGGTATGCCTCACATTGATTTCGAGGCAGGGATTGATTTTAAGTTTTCCGGATTCATCAGTATAAACAAGGGTATCAACTCCAAAAACGCCTTCATAAAAAACTGCCATTTTGCTGTTTTCGATAGCCTTGGCCAGCGGTTCACGAATTTCTCGTTCAACAGTTTTTGCAAACTCAGCAATACTTTTGTCGGTAGTTAATGGTAATCCATTAATATAATTTCCTTCATACTGACCTTTTTGGTTGGTGCAAAAATTACTGATGCCCAGAAACCCGGCTTTTCCTTTTTTCAATTCAAACAAAAAGGCAAGATCGAGTACTTTATTTAAGTAGGGTTCAGCAATGGCATAACCTTGTTCCCTGACTATGCCCAACACTTTTTCCCAAACTTTCTGATGTACAGGTGTTTTTGTTATTGGTTGCAGTCCTCGTCCCGAACTGCTCCAGGGCGCTTTAACCATAATTTTGCCCCATTGTTTGATGGCATTTTCAAAATCGTTTTGGGTTATGCAAATTTTTGGGTACAGTTCTGAAGGGAGTACGAAATTGGCATTTATTGATTTACTTACCTGGGTTAAAATATCAAGGGCAAATTTCCGTGAAGTTATTTCACGGTGTTCCGGTTTCCAGTTAAAAACCGGAGATTGCCTGAATTCAGATGAACATAATTCTTTCAGCGGGAAAAGAAATTGATGTGCCGCAGGACTCCAGCCCCAGGGTAAAAGTTTGTTTTTTGGAAGTTGAATGAATTGCTGATTACTGGTTGCTTCATTTTTTAAAATAAAGTTTGGAATTTCAACACTTGTTCGCTGCAGATTTTCAATAAACTCTGATGAGGGCATTTTATCTGCCAGAACAAAATCATTTTTTTTTGCAAAGAACAGCGGCAATACCGATAAATCGGCTTCCATTTTTTGCAGTAAACTGTTGGGTTGCCAGTTTGGGCTTCCGTTTGCAATTGCAAATTCGCAGGTTGGGTTAAACAGGAAAATGTTGTGGCGCATTTTGGTAATTTTAATTGCAGTTATTTGCCCATTATTTAAATTAATCAGAATTATCAGAAAAATTACTGAAAATTTAATCGATAAATTACGGCATTTTTATTAAATGAAACATGAATGAGTAGAATTTTTCGAAAATTACCCGGTAAAATTCCATTCAAATTTGTGAAACAGGTTATAATCTTTTATTTTAATTTAGTTTTTTACATTAGTTTATAATAAACAGGCTGATATTGTTAACAAATTTTTACCAAACTGGCTTGTTTATAGCAATAATTTAATTTTTTTTGGAATTTAAATTTAAAAAATTACCTTAGCAGTTGGGTGATTTGATTAGATTGGTTTATACAAATAAGCCGGCTAATCGATCTTATGAGAGTAGATTTAATAAGTTGTTTAATTCTAATTATCAAAAATTTTTCTATGAAAAAACTAACGCTGTTTTTGATTTGCATTCTAATCGCAGGAATGCAATATGCAAGTGCTCAGACAAAGAGCATT
>JBBIVS010000412.1:0-3851 GCA_037439605.1 Draconibacterium sp.
TTCAATTATTCAAGAAACAAGTTTCTCCGTTCAATGTAACTGTGCCACAAAATAAAGGTTGCAACCGATTGATAAGGAGAAAAATTCTTTATAAAGTTAATGATTTCTTCTTTCGATGATGTAGCCGGAACCAGTTCAAGTTCATAAACTGCTTTAATTGTTGCCAAATCGCCCGGTGGAAAAATATCAGCAAAATGAAGGCTCATCAGCAGATACATGTCTATTGTCCAGTGGCCGATTCCTTTCAGATGTAATAATCGCGATCTGATTTCTTTTTCTGTCAGATTGTTTAATTCATTCAGATTTAGATTACCTGAGACAATTTCGCTGGCCAGAATTTTTGTGTAAACAATTTTTTGCCTGCTGAAATAACACGACCGCAAATCCCCATCGGTCAGTTTTAAAAGGTTTTCAGGGGTTAAATGGTCCATAATTTTTTGAACACTTATTTTTTGGGTTACAATATTTATTTTTTCAACAAGTTTATTAAAAGCCGATTTTGCCGAAGCCAGAGATACTTGCTGTTCCAGAATGGTTAAAATCAATGTAGGGAAATCGGGTTCGCGATGCCAAAACGGTGGGTAGCCAAATTTTTCAATTACAAGTTTAAATTTCGGTTCGATGCCGACACACCAATCGCAAAGTTCAATAAAATGTTCCTTATTCCGTATTTTATTCATTTGTCAAAAATAAGGAATAAGGAATCAGAAACCGATAAAAAGAAGAGGGATGTGCTAATCATCCCTCTTCAGAAGGCAATACCGAATTAAATAAACTAAGAATTTTGATTATATCGCCTTCGGTTTACAAAACGCTGATTATTTTTATTT
Organism: Draconibacterium sp.; assembly: GCA_037439605.1. GTDB lineage: Bacteria > Bacteroidota > Bacteroidia > Bacteroidales > Prolixibacteraceae > Draconibacterium. The sequence goes on from JBBIVS010000412.1 coordinate 831, forward strand.
AGTATTTTAAAACCTCGCAATTACCGAAAAAATAAAATTCAATCCCGGAGAAACTATTCCCGATGAATAAGTCCGGTAACGGTTATCCAGAATATTTTCGACACCGCCGCCCAAAACAATCATCTGCGTTAATTTGTAATTGAATTTCAGGTTTAAAGTCCACCATGCAGGAGAAAAAGGATTTCCGTTTTCGTCGGTGGCATACATATAAGGTTTGGCCTGCTCCGATGGCGCCAGTTCTTCATAGCTGAGTTTGCCGCTGTAATAGGCATACAAATCGAGAAACAGTTTCTGGTTTTCAAAAATCAGGTGCGAACTTCCAAACAAGGGAGGGGCATGGCGCACTGGAAAACCATCCGAATCTTTTCCTTCGGTGATGGTCAAATTGTTCCGGGTACTGATTTTGTCGGTAAATAAATATTCAAAGATTAAAGTTGCTCCGTAAATATCGGCAGCATCGGCATTTACCAATGCCTGAACTTTGCTCAGGACTCCGTTATACATTAACGAATCCTTTCCGTTCACAGTGTAATCCCGGCGAACCATCGCATTTTTCAGGTGGGTATAAAATGCGGTAACTTCAAAACTTGCTTTTTGGTTGAAACTTTTGATGATTCCAAGTTCAAAATTCCGTGCATATTCTGGCTGCAAGTCAGGATTGGGAACCACAACATTTCCCGGTTCCGAGTCGAAAACCTTGGATGCATCGTCGATATTTGGCGAACGGAAACCAGTGGAGTAATTTGCATTTATCTGCCATTCAGGAGTGGGGTGCCAAACCATGCCCAGATTCCCAATTAATGCCGAATTTTTCATATCGAACCCGGTAAACGGAAAGTGGTAATAGTCGGGATTAAATTCCCCGTTTAACCACGTGTAAGTATAACGTGTGCCCGCCTGCAAAATAATTTTGTTTTTCACATTGAGTTTGTATGATAAATAACCGGCGACACTGCCGTAATCCGAATCATCGGGATAACGCGTCGGGATAATTTCACTTTCGCTGGTTAGCAGGTTTTTGGTTGAAGCGGTTGAATTTATGCCGTTTATATAAGATTCAACACCGTAAAACAATTGGTTTTGGTCGTTGATGGATTTACCCAAATCGAGGTTGACCGAGAAAATACCCAAATCTTCCTGCCGCCCGTTTCTGACGGGATTATTCAGGTTGCGGTCGTAACGGCTTTCGGTGTAATTCTGGTAGCCGCTTAAAAAACTCAGTTTATCGAATAAAACAGAATTCGACTCATATTTTAATTGACCCGAAAACATGGTAAATATTTGCGGACCGTAATACCATTCGCCATAACGAAGTTTATTGTTTTTATAAACTGTCAGCCTGTCGTAGCGCGGAATGTCGGAAGTTTGGGAATGGTTCCCAATCAAATTGATTTCCAGTTTTTCATTGGGCCTGAACCTGAGCTTTCCCAGAAAATTAAACTGGTTGTATTGTGTGTAAGTTTGAATTTTGGGATTCTCGCTGGCAACAATTTTATCTTTTCCAGCGAAACCGCCCTGTAAAACAAATTCAGGCCGCAGGTATTCATCGCGTCCATGCGAACCCATTTTTAAATTGTCGAAACCGGAAAACGTTGAACTAATCAGTGCAGCCCACTTTTTTCCACCCAGGTTAAAATTGCCGTGTACCGTTTTCTCAAGGTTGGCACTCGAAAAACGGGACATCACTTTTCCTGAAATATCAGTGCCTGTTTCGGTTGAAAGTTTCGGTTTCAAAGTATTGAAACCCATCACTCCACCCAACGCATCGCTGCCGTAAATTACCGAACCCGGCCCGAAAATAATCTCGGTATTTTCAATCGAATTAGCGTCGAGCGAAATAATGTTTTGCAGGTTGCCGCTGCGGTAAATTGCGTTGTTCATGCGTATTCCGTCAACCACAAGCAAAATACGGTTGGCCGAGAATCCCCTGATCATCGGACTTCCGCCACCCATCTGACTTTTCTGAACAAAAACGCCACCGCTTGAACTAACCAAATCGGCAGTAGTTTGCGGGTTGTAATTTGCAATTTCAGATGCGCTTATCGTGACAATTTTATTCGGAATTTCAGCCTTTGACTGTTCCCACCGGTTGGCTGATATTACAATTTCATCAAGCCTGATAGGGTCTTCCTTCAGCCACACAATTTTTCCCTGTTTAACTATTTTTTCCTTGGTTGTGTGAAAATTAACATACGATGAATGTTTAAAAAGAATGCGTTCCATGGCGCCGAATTTGTCGATCCCGGCTTTCCCCTGGTTATTGGTTTGTGTCGAAAATTTCTCTGACAGTAGTATTACTCCCTCAATTGGAAGTCCCGTGTTGGCATTGATTACCTGAATGGTTTGGGCATTCAGTTTAAAAATAACCGTAAAAAAAAATAAGCAGAAAAAAATAGCCTTCACAGTTTAAATTTTAAAGCGATGAAATTATAACAAAAATTGTGCCTTTGGTTTTTTCAGAATCAACTTTAAGTTACATTGATGTAAATTTTTGCAATAATTATTAAGGTTAAACATTTAATCGTGTCCGGGTGTTTTTTAACACTGAATAATCAAATTATGAAACGAAGGAAATTTCTATCAACATCGCTTTTTGCACTCCCGCTTATATCGTTTTCGCATTCCTTGGCTTTTCTGATATTGCCACAAAAAGCATTTATACTAAGGAAAGGTGAAAGTCGTTTTGGATTTCCGACACCATTTTTAGGCGTCAATCCAAATGATTTAAAAGTTTCATCGAAAGACACTTTCGGTAAACTATCGACTTTCGATTATGTAGGAAACCAAAAAGCGGGACCTTCTCTTCATTCTCATATTTATCAGGATGAGGTGTTTTATGTACTCGAAGGCAAATACATATTTCAGTTGGGCACCGAAAAACAGTTGTTAAATGCGGGCGACACGATTTTTTTACCCCGAACAATTCCACATTCATGGGTGCAAATTTCTGAAAAGGGTCACTTGTATTATTTTCTGCAGCCGGCGGGTAAAATGGAGGAGTTCTTTAAAAGAATGACCGAA
>JBBIVS010000413.1:0-232 GCA_037439605.1 Draconibacterium sp.
GGACTGAAATTTCGGCAGGCGAAACCGTGACATTGACAGCGGTGGTCGAAATTCCGGAAGGACAGGGAAAATTGGTGGAAGCCGCATGGGATTTCGATGGTTCGGGAACTTACAAAACTGTTGTTGACTTGACAAAAGCAGCGACAAAAAGTAACGGCTCTCACGTTGAAATCAGTCACAAACACACCTTTGCAAAAGCCGGGACTTATTTTCCTGTGTTGCGCGTGGCTTC
>JBBIVS010000413.1:242-1171 GCA_037439605.1 Draconibacterium sp.
TACAGCGACTTACTTTGCAAAAATTCAGAATCTCGACAGGGTTCGTGTGGTGGTGAAATAACCGAAAGTTTTTAGAATCGTTTCCTGTTGAGGAATAGTTTCTTTTTCTGCTTAAATATAACCTGACCAATTCCACATAGAAACCATGAGTTCTTATGTGTCTAATGTGCTTGTGTGGTTTAAAACAAGTTATATAAACAACTCCACAATTTCTTCTTTTGTAATTTCAGCAAACGGGTTGTTTGAGTTGATAAATTTATCGGCCAGCGCGCTTTTGCGTTCTTTTAAAACCTGTATTTTTTCTTCGATTGAATTTTCGGTGACAAACCGGTAAACGAACACATTTTTTTGCTGCCCGATGCGGTGTGCGCGGCTGATGGCCTGGTTCTCGGAAGCCGGGTTCCACCAGGGGTCGGTAATAAAAACATATTCAGCCGCGGTGAGGTTCAGTCCTACCCCACCCGCTTTTAATGAAATCAGAAAAATGAAGTTTTCAGGCTCGTTTTGGAACTGGCTGATAACCGATTCGCGGTCGGTGGTTTTTCCGGTAAGCAAACTGTAACTCCAGTTTTGTTGTTTTATTCGTTGCTCAATCAGTTGCAAATGAGTAACAAACGACGAAAAAATGAGCACTTTATGTTTTTCGGCCACCAGGTTTTCGAGCATCGAAATTATCTCCTCAAATTTTCCTGAAACCTCTTCCGATTCCTTGTCAATAAGCGATGGATGATTGGCAAGTAGCCTTAATTTTGTAAGTCCTTGCAATACCACAAACGATGATTTTTTAACGCCTTGCGTTTCAATATTTTCAAGAATTGCGTTGCGTATTGCCGACTTTTCCTCCTCGTACCTTTTTTCCTGTTCTTCAGCCATCGCACAATAAACAATGTGTTCGGTCAGTGGCGGCAGTTCGCGGGCCACCTCCTCTT
>JBBIVS010000413.1:1207-2153 GCA_037439605.1 Draconibacterium sp.
GCCTGCAGTGTTTTTTGCTGTTCAGGTTCGTTGCGTTTTTCGATGGTAGTGATAAATGTTTTTTGAAACCAGTTGTGGCTGCCCAGCAAACCGGGATTCAGAAAATTCATTTGCGCCCATAAATCCGACAGTGAATTTTCAATGGGCGTTCCGGTTAGAACCAACCTGTGCGACGCGCGTAACTGTATTACGGCTTTATACGCTTTCGATTCAGGATTTTTTACATACTGGCTTTCATCGAGAATAACATAAAAAAATGAAGTACCGGTAAGCGTTTTTATATCGTTACGAACGGTACCATAGGTTGTTAAAATAACATCATAAAAAGATGTTAACTGATTTAAATCTTCCGATTTATTCCGCTGGCTTCCCACGTACTTAAACACTTTCAGCACGGGTGTAAATTTTCTGATTTCGCTGTCCCAGTTGTGTACCAGCGATGTGGGCAACACAATTAAACTGGCCGGCTGATAATTAACCTCTGAAAAGTCGGGTTGCCGGGCAAATAAATCGAGTTGCCCGTCAACTGCAACCGGATTTTTGGTGATTGCACCGGTTTTTTCTTTTTTAAGTTTTAACAAAAGAGTGAGCGTTTGCAGTGTTTTTCCCAAACCCATATCATCGGCAAGGCATCCGCCAAAACCGTTTTTATGTAACTGGTGCATCCAGAAATAACCGTCGAACTGGTAATTTCTTAAACTGGCCTTTAAATTTTCAGGAATTAACAGTTCAGTTTTTTCCCGTTTTTCAAACAGGGATAACTGATTGTTGGCCAGTTCAACAGCTTCTTTTAACCTGTTTTTCAGCAAAAACCAGTGGTGCTTTTGAAACTGAAGTTTGTCGCCAGCCATTTTTGCCAGCGGAATCAAATCTTTGTAACGCGAAAACCATTCCTCAGGCAAAACGGAAATTTCTCCGTTGGGCAGTTCAAATTCGCGGATGTCGT
>JBBIVS010000413.1:2181-3829 GCA_037439605.1 Draconibacterium sp.
GAAACTGAACTCGCCAAAAATAACCACCGCATAAATATCGAACCAGTCGCCCCAATGCCTTGTTTTCACTTGTATTTCCTGCAAACCGGTATAAAATTTCTTGTCGAAATTTTCCTGCGTAATTCTGATGTTTTTTTGACTTAGTGCCGGCTTATTGCAGTTTAACCAGTTAACCAAAAAATAAACGGCATTTTCATTTTCAAGTAAATCGAGCCCCGGCAAAGACAAATATCCGTTGTGTTCTTTTAGTTTAAAATCTTTTAATATTTTCCATATATCCTCTTCCCATTGAAAATCGCGCACTATTTTTAGGAATACATAATTATTGTTTTCGGTTTTAAATTCAATCGCAACTTTACGGTTTGAATTGGGCAAAAACTTTTCTTTACCGTAATAAAAATACAAAACAAACCTTGGCTGGTACTGAAGATTTTTTTCAAGACTCAACACCGCTGCTTTTTCCGCAGATTCCTCTGTCACCGTGAACCCGCTGGCGTGTACTTCGTAATCGCGTACTGCATTCAGGATAAAACCACTGTAATATTTCTCTTCAAGCGTTCGCGGAATAGTCACAAATTCCTTCTCCAAAAAAGGGGTCAGTCTTTTGGCATTCAAATCCTCGAAAACAAACATTTTATTTTGCTGAACAAAAATACAGGGATTACCGGAAATCACCCTGATATTACTTTTTAAGAGCTTGATTTCCTTTTCGTTCTGATAGATTTTCATCCGGTACCGGGTGTCATTTTCAGTTCTGTCGAAATAAAATACCGGGCGTGCAAAAAATGGCTGCACTTTTATTTCATCTTCATCGTAAAGGTTTGCATATTTCATTTCCTTGTTCAGCAAACGCACCGGGCTTACCATTAAAATAGCCGCTGCCTGGAACAAACATTTTTCGATGTGCGGAGCAATATATTTTTTAAAGTATTCCGGATTCAGTTCGGCATAAAATTGTTTAACGCTGGCCGCCTTCGAGAATTTTTTCTTCAACCTGTCGTCGCTGTATTTTTCAATAATATCAACCAGTTCTTTTTCATAAGGTTTGAACTGATATTCGGTTTCGGTATTAAAATCGCGGGGCCTGATATGGCTGATTACGGTGTAAAACTGTTCCTCTTTCTGAATGAGGTACGGCACAAAAATATGTCCCAAAAACCGGTGTTCGGCAAGCGCTATGATAAATTCGGTTTCAGCCATTAATTTCAGTTGTCATGCTATTCAACACTTATAATAATTGATGCAGAGATAAAATGTTCAAATAAAAATAACCTCAAATATACAAAGGTTTGGCCGAAGTATTTTTTTACTTTTACAAAAAAACAACTGAATCATGAAGGAACTATTTATCAAACAAATCAATCCCGGCAAAAAGGTTTCGTTGAAGGAAGCCGCGCACATTCTCGAAACACAAACCGTTACCAACCCTATCGACACCTTGAATTGGGCCGGTTATCCATATAAACCGAAACTCAATTTCAGAATTGGGCATACCGGAACTGAAATCTGGCTGAAATATTACGTTACGGAAAAACACATCCGCGCCATGGAAACCCGCACCAATGGAGAGGTTTACAAGGACAGTTGCGTGGAGTTCTTTATTTCTCCCGATGGTGAGAATTACTACAATTTCGAGTTTAACTGCATT
>JBBIVS010000414.1:0-3822 GCA_037439605.1 Draconibacterium sp.
GCATAAGTTATTCGTGGCATAATTATTCGGAGTGCGACTCAGAGTCGCGCCCCGAATAATATGAAGAAATAAGGAATAAGAAATAAGAAAATAGAAAGGGAAGAAAACTTCGGACTTCGGACTTTCTTTTAACTTAGCGCAAAATTTTACAAAATGATAAAATCAATGACTGGCTTTGGTAAAGCCGAATTCGAGTTAAACAACAAAAAATTCACCATCGAAATAAAATCGTTAAACAGTAAACAGGTTGATATAAATACCCGGATTCCGGCAATATATCGTGAAAAAGACATTGAAATCAGAAAAGAATTGTCGGATAAATTGGAACGCGGGAAAATTGATTTTAACATTTATGTTGAAAGTCTGGGCGACGAATCGAACTCAAAAATAAACGAGCCCATTTTGCGTAGTTACTTTAAACAACTTAGTAAAATCAGCGCAGAATTAAACCTGGCCACCGACCACACTACTTTGCAGACAGCCTTGCGCTTGCCCGATGTTGTAAAAACAGAATATCAAACGATTGATGAGGAAGAGTGGAATGTTATTCTTGAAAACATCAGGAAATCAATCGCCGATATTGACAAGTTCCGCGCACAGGAAGGCGATGCTTTAAAAATTGACATCTTAAAAAGTATTGAGTTGATTCAATCGCTTTTGGTGCAAATTGAACCTTTTGAAGGTCAGCGGATTGAAGCATTGAGAACCCGTTTAACTGAAAATCTCGACAAGTTAAGTTTAAATGGCAATGTTGACCAAAACCGTTTTGAGCAGGAATTGATTTTTTATCTCGAAAAACTCGATATCAACGAAGAAAAAGTAAGGCTGGCCAATCATTGTGAATACTTTAAAGACACTGTTGCCGAACCTGTTCCAACAGGCAAAAAGCTGGCATTCATATCACAGGAAATCGGCCGCGAAATCAATACAATCGGGTCAAAAGCCAACAACACCGAAATCCAGCGAATTGTTGTGCAAATGAAAGATTACCTCGAACGGGTGAAGGAACAGTTGCTGAATGTTTTGTAAAATAAAAAGGTATCACAAAATTTGACACCCTTCATGAAGACAGGTCTGATAGAAATAAAAAATGAAAATATTGCACAGCATATTTATTTTATTCGTGGTGAAAAAGTTATGCTTGATGTCGATTTAGCCTCTTTATACGGAGTAGAAACAAGAGTTTTAAAACAAGCCGTCAGAAGAAATAATACCCGATTCCCAATAGATTTTATGTTTCAATTATCCGAGGACGAGATTCGGTTTGTGGTATCACAAAATGTGATACCCTCAAAAAGTTATTTTGGTGGAGCCAAACCATTTGCTTTTACTGAACAAGGAATTGCAATGTTATCCGGTGTACTGAAATCAAAAAGGGCTATTCAGGTTAACGTCGCAATCATGAGGACTTTTGTCCAAATGAGAAAACTGATGTTATCTTACAAAGAATTAGAAGATAAAATCGAAAAGCTCGAGCAAAAATATGATTCGAATTTCGATGTTATTTTTAAAGTTATTAAACAGTTGATAAAAGAAAAGAATAAACCCGCAAGGCCGGTTGGATACAAAAACTATGATATTCCAGACAATAAAACGACTTCAAAATGAACGGCAAACTCATCATATTTTCAGCGCCGTCGGGAGCAGGTAAAACAACCATTGTAAGGCATTTGCTCGAAAAAAACCTGAATCTCGAATTTTCTGTTTCGGCCACCAGCCGTGCCCCGCGCCACAACGAAATTGATGGAAAAGATTATTATTTTCTTACTGAAAAGGAATTCAAACAGAAAATTGAAAACGATGAGTTTTTGGAATGGCAGGAGGTTTACAGCGGAATTTATTACGGATCGTTAAAAAGCGAAGTGGAGCGTATCCGCAACAACGGTAAAAATGTGGTTTTTGATGTTGATGTTGTTGGCGGATTAAACATTAAAAAGTTTTATGGCGATGAAGCGTTGGCAATTTTTGTGCAGCCTCCATCGATTGAAGAGTTGCGGAAAAGACTCATATCCCGCTCAACCGAATCCGAAGAAAAAATAAAAATGCGCATTGCCAAAGCTGAACAAGAGCTGGGTTTTGCCAGCCAGTTTGATAAACTTGTTACCAACAACGATTTGGAACAGGCGTGCAGGGAAGCTGAAAACCTTATCCGGGAGTTTACCGGAAAATAGCAAATCTCAAAAAGCAAAATTCAAATAATATTCAATAATCAATTTTCAATCAGGGTATCAAGTCAGAATATTGATTTATTTCTAATTTCAAACCTTAATTAATAAATTACGAATTAATGGAAGAAAAATTTAGAAAATACCTGACAAAAATAGGACTTAAGGGCGCCCAAAACAATTATCCTCAAGCTATAAACTTAATTTCACAACATTATTCAAGCCACACTGGAAAGCATATTGATATATATTCAATAAAAGAATTAAATCAACTTAAAATAATTGTTCAAGATTATGAACAAACAGGAAGATTTGCTGAATTCGGATATGAACATCATGGCAGATATAGAGCAGCAATTAAAAAATATTTGGAGTTTTTCGAGAAAATGAATTATACAAATACCAACGCGGAACATTTTTATGAATCTGAAACTAAAGATTTAACAGAAGTCTCAGAACCAGAATCAGAATCACTTTTTACTTACGAAAGAGATCTTCAAAAATCACTTTATAGCGATGTTGATAGTTTGTTTCCTGAATACACCATTTTTGGAAAGAACAAAGAAGGAATAGAGTATTCGATAACTGGAAAAAGAATTGACTTATTACTTGAACATAAAAAAAATGGAGAACTCTTGGCTATTGAATTAAAATCTGGAAATGCAGATTTCAGAGTTTTTGGTCAGATTTCAATGTATTTAGGTTTATTAAAAATGAAATTCCCGAACAAGCCTGCTAAAGGGATGATTATTTCTGGTTCAATAGATGAAACACTAAAATATGCTTGCGCTACTTCGAATCTAATTTCATTAAAAACTTATAAGATGAAGTTACAACTCAATGATATTTAGACTAATTTAATCTAATCCTTTAAATCCAATAAATGAGTAATCTGGTTTCAGATATTCTCTCGCCCAAACCTGTCAGGCTGAAAGTCGGGCTTTATTTTGGTTCGTTTAATCCGGTTCACATCGGCCATTTGGCCATTGCCAATTATATTGCCGAATTCACCGATATCAACCAGCTTTGGTTTGTGGTTTCGCCCCAAAATCCGCACAAAAAAAAGGAAAACCTTCTTGCCGATTATCACCGGCTCGAACTGGTTGAGCGCGCAGTTGAAGACGACATAAGGTTTATGGCCTGCAATATCGAGTTTACCATGCCAAAACCCAGTTACACCATTGACACGCTTGCCCGTTTAAACGAACGTTTCCCGAATTACAGTTTTAGCATTTTAATGGGATCCGATAACCTGGAAAATTTTCATAAATGGAAAAACCATGAAGTCATTCTTGAGAATTACGGCATTATTGTTTATCCGCGCCCGGGCTTCGACAAAACAAAAATTCAGAACCATAAAAATATTGCGGTTGCTGAAGGAGCCCCATTAATGGAGATTTCTTCAACATTCATCAGAAATGCTGTAAAAGAGGGAAAAGATGTGAGGCATTTTATGCCGGCAAAAGCCTGGGAATATTTGGATGAAATGAATTTTTACCGGAAATAAAAACCTATCTCGTTTTTGTCATATCCTCATCAACACAAATTGTATAATCGGCCCGGCCTGTATTTTCTTTGGTTAATTCAGTTATGTCTTCCTGAGACACTGTGTGAATGGTGACAATTTTAAGATCAAGGTTTTCCTGTTTCAGGTACC
>JBBIVS010000415.1:0-3813 GCA_037439605.1 Draconibacterium sp.
GCAAAAATGAATAGACTTACTCGGGAAATTCTGAATGAAATTTTAAAAGATAACTGAGTGATTGTTGTTTTACCGGCAATAATAACACGCTTGCGTTAAAACCATTCCGTGAAACAACAATAATTGGACCTAAAGAATTTTTTGAAAAATTATAAAAACTATGAAAAACAGAAGAACATTTATTAAAAAAGCCGGAGCAGGAGTTGCGCTGGCAGGATTGTTGCCCATTGCAAAAAATGCCGCAGCCGGCGAGGTTAAAATTACCGGTGCACTGATACACCACGTTTTTTTCTGGTTAAAAGAGCCAAAAAACGAAGCACACAAAAAACAACTGGTAAAAGCGCTTAATGATTTGCTAAAAGTGGAAACCATTAAGATGAGCCATATTGGTTATCCGGCCGGCACCGAAAACCGTGATGTGGTTGACCATTCCTATTCAGTTTCGTACATGACCATGTTTGATGACCAGGCCGGACAGGATGCCTACCAGGTACACCCGCTACACACCAAATTTGTGGAAGAAAACTCGCATTTGTGGAGCAAAGTGGTGGTTTATGATTCGGTGGATTAGTTTTTACAAAACTGTTGTTTACTGTACAAACCGATAAATTAGTTTATCGCAAACCTTGCGAAAACCGAGTATTTCAGTTTGATTTTCTGAAAGCTCAATTCTGGAAGTTCTTCGGGTGCCGTTTCGCTGTCGGCCACGGCGCTCATGGCTTTCATCCTGTAATTTGCCATTGGCATTATGTCGTCATACGATTCGCGTTCCTGAATCATCAGCGGTTTGCCAACCGATTCGCAAATGGCTTCAAGCAGGTAGCCGGCCTTTTCCTTTGCCGCTTTTACTGCAATGATTTTCACTTCTTTGCGGTATTTTTCAATTTCCGAATGTGCTACACGTGAAATGTCGGCATTCAGTGCTTCCACAGAATCCAGCACATCGAAAACAGAGGCAACCTCTGTGGTTGTTGCCACTTTGATGATGTAATTTTTCGAGGTGAGCACCTCCTGTTTTTTGCGCTTTACCGGTACGAAACCGGCAGATGCATCGGCCAGACTGAGGTTGTCAAGGTTAAATCCGGCTTTTTGCAATTGTTTTTTCAATTCCTTTTCCTGGTCTTCAATGGTTATTTTCTTTTTCCCATCCATCCGTTCCTTCAGTGTAAAACTTATATAAATTTCGTTGGGTATAATTTCCATTTCGCCGTTTCCAACCACTTCAATATAAGGTTTTTCCTGTCCCGGTTGAACATACTGTGCTTCTGCCACCATGAATGCAAAAACCAAAACTGATAAAATCAAAATACTTTTCATAGCACTGTTTATTAATTGTTTAAATTCTGTTTCGAAATCATTTTCACTCTTAATCAAAATATTTGCCAAATTATTGATTTTAATAATGATTAGCATTATTACCACTAAAATTTGATTTTATTCTTTTTCATTTTGTCTTTATATTTATACAACATTAAAATCAATGTTAAAACAGATTGTAATGTATAAAATAATCCAAATTTTTGTTGCCTCCGTCATTTTAGTGTTAATCACATTTTCATGTTCCGAAACAAAAAAAACTGCAAAAAAATCATTTAAACGCTTATGAACGGGAGACTTTGCAGGACGGTATTTATCCGCTAATAATGCCCTTCAACCGTTAGGTGTCGCCGGCGGGAGAACTGATTCAATTTGGCGATCAGAACCAGGAAAATCATGAGCTTGATTGTGCATTTTCGCCCGATGGAAAATGGATTGCGGTGGAAGGCCGTTATTCGGTTGTTATCCTATCAACTGTTACAAAAAAAATTGTTTACCGGCTTCCGCTGAAGAGTTATCCGGATATACGGACAACAATGAGTACCTATTCGGGAATTACATGGACAAAAACGGAAACGATTACGAATTGTAATGGGGTGTTTCCTGCAGTTCAGGAATTTCATTTGTAGTAAAAGCTTAATGGGACAACAAAAGGCCAGAGATAGCAAAAACGTATATATTTACGGTATAACTGCCTTCAAAAACGGCGATTCCAAATGAATTAGCAGTGGTCGCTGAACCGGAAGGAACTGCGTTGTAAGTGGTTTTGAATGGAAATGACAAACTCGTGAAACTGGATACCGAATAAGGTAACATTATTTGGTCAGTTTCAACTGGAGTGGCTCCTTACGGGCTTATCTTTGCGGACGGAAAGGTATACGTTACCAATTGGGGTGCCGGGATTCCCGATTCAAATGATTAAATATGGCCAGAACTCCCTGGGGAAAAGTAAAAGTTGATGCCCGCACTGGCGCTATACGTGAAGGAACAGTTTCGGTTTTCAATCCTCAGGATGGGTCGCTTTTAAAAGAAATAACCGTCGGTTTGCATCCCAACGATATCAATTCCTACCAAAACAGAAAAACTATTTTTGTTGCCAATGCCAACAGCGACAATGTTTCGGTTATTGATTCCCAAACCGATGAAGTTATTGAAACCATATCGGTAAGGCTTGGCGATGTTGAGAATCCATATTTTGGCGATTCTCACAACGGATTGGGAATTACTTCAGATAGAAAAACGCTGTTTGTGTTTTCAGGGATTCGTTGCTTTTTGTTCCGAATATTGAAGCAGAAAGCGCACGGTTGGCAAGCCCCAAGGATACAATTGGAACCAAATCGTACAACAGCCATAACATGCTGGTTTCGGTTTCGGTAATTCCCATTCCCGACAAAAATAAACTGGCCGGTTATACAAAAACCGTAAAAGAAACAAACCAAAATTTAAGGATTGCCCCTGGCAGGTAAACTTCCACGGGAAGAAACAAAACCGGTACCCGTTCCGGTGCAAATCGGGGAACCACCGGTTTTTAAACATGCGGTTTACATTATCAAGGAAAACCGCACATACAACCAGATTTTGGGTGATATTCCCGAAGGCTACGGCGACCCCTCACTTTGCGTTTTCGGATGGGAAATAACACCGAATACACATAAAATCTGTAAGGATTTTCATCGGATTGACAATTTTTATATATCGGGAAAATGTTCGGCAGAAAGACACCAATGGGCTGATATGGCGATAGTTACAGACTATATCGAAAAGAATATGAGGGCGTGGTTCCGCAGTTATCCGCATGTTCAGCAAGATGCACTGGTTTACGCCCCCACTGGATTTATCTGGGACAATGCACTGAAACACGGGAAAAGTGTCAGGATTTATGGTGAAGCCTGTTCTCCTGAATTTGATGAGTCGGTTTCGCGTGAATCGATTTACAACGGTTTTTTAAATGGCGAAAAGTTTGAATTCACCAACACAACGACCATTGAACCGGTTTCGAAGATTTTGAGCCAGGAATATCCATGTTATGGTTCAACTATAATTCCGGATGTTTTGAGGGCAGATGCATTTATTAAAGATTTGCAAAAATTCGAAAAAATGGAAGGCGACGAGTGGCCTGAACTGATAATCATTGCGTTACCAAACGATCATACCGGAGGAACAAGACCCGGAATTCCAACGCCCAGATCGATGTTTGCCGATAACGATTTGGGGCTTGGACAGATTATCGAAGCCATTTCAAAAAGCAAATTCTGGAAAAACACGGTAATTTTTGCCACAGAAGACGATTCGCAGGCTGGCTGGGACCATGTTTCGGCGTACCGCACATTTGGATTTGTTGCCAGTCCGTATTCAAGATTAAACAAAACAGTGAGAACCAATTTCAACCAGGTTTCGATGGTAAGGACCATTGAACAAATTCTCGGCCTTCCACCCATGAATGTAATGGATGCAACCGCCAGCCCTATGTTCGATTGTTTTACAAACAAAATAAAC
>JBBIVS010000416.1:0-3811 GCA_037439605.1 Draconibacterium sp.
TTGAATTCGAAACTCGATTTAAAAATTTCAGAAAAGAAAATCAGGGAAACAATTGCGATGGGTTTACCTCGCATTGATCTAAAATCAGCTTATACATTTTTACCAAAAGTACCGACAATAACTTTTGGAATGCCGAGCGACGACCCTGGTGCACCACCGGCAGAACCCATCGAACTTGGTGTTAAGCATAATTTAACCACCGATATTACAGCATCGCAGCTTATTTTTAACGGTTCGTACATTGTTGGTCTCCAAGCAACAAAAGTGTTTTACAATTTATCGATTCAAAACGATGAAAAAACCAGGCTCGATGTAAACGAATCGGTAATTAACACTTATCAAATGATTCAGCTTTCGGAAGAAAGTCTTAAAATACTTCAGCAAAACCTCGATAATGTATTAAAAACCAAGTACGAAATTTCGGAAATGTACAATCAGGGTTTTATGGAAAAAACAGATGTTGATCAGTTGGAAGTTACAGCTAACGTACTTCGCAATTCGATGAAACAGGTTGAAAGTAATCTGGACATGGCTTACCGTCTTTTAAAAATTCAGGTGGGCATCGACGAAACTGTACCTGTTGTGGTTTCTGACAGTACTAAATCGTTTGAATCGCTGATGCTGGAAAGTAATCAACTGATTGCCGAGCAGTTTGAACTCACAAATAACGTTGATTACAAACTCGCACAAACATCAAAACAGTTGGCTGAGCTAAATGTTAAGAACGAAAAAAGCAGTTATCTTCCGGTAATTACCGGGTTCTATAACCGCACACATAAACTGAATTCACCGGCATTTGATTTTACACCGAAAGATTTGTTTGGTGTAAATCTTAATCTGCCCATTTTTTCAAGCGGACAGCGAAAAGCGTTAATCGACCAGAGGGAACTGGAAGTTGAAAAAAGGGAAAATACAAGGTTATTTGTTTCGAGCAGCCTGATAATGCAGGCCAACCAGTTGAAAAGCGATGTTGAAATTAAGGCTGAAAAGTATAAAAATCAGAAATTAAGTAAAGAACTCACCGATGAAATTTATCAGCGCACACTCGAAAAATACAGGCAGGGGCTGGCTACAAGCCTTGATTTGGCAAACACGCAAAACCAGTACCTAAATAACCTTACCAGTTATTACCAGTTCATGTTCGATTTACAGGGAGCAATTACCAAACTCGAGAAACTCTACAACATCAATCAGATTACAGAATAAAAACAAGCTTACAGACTGTTTATATAAACTATAGAAAAATAAAAAATAATAATATACAAAATGAAAAAAATTCTCTATTTATCGGCTTTTATTGCCCTTTTGGTTTCATGCAGCCAAACAAACGACAAAAATGCTGAGCTTCAGAAACTGAAGATGCAGCGGGACAAATTAAACAGTGAAATTGCTTTGCTGGAAGCTGAAATCAATCCGGAAGGACAAAAAGCCGAACAAAAAGCAGTAGCGGTAAAAATTACTGAAATTAACAATTGTGTTTTCGAACATTTCATTCAGGTACAGGGAACTGTTGATGGCGACCAGAATATTGCCGTTAGTCCGCAAATTGCAGGTATTGTAACTGCAGTGTATGTAAAAGAGGGTACACCTGTAAAAAAAGGACAGATTTTAGCTGAACTTGATGCTCAGATTACTAAACAAACACTTGAGGAAGTTAATACTCAACTTGTATTAGCCACCAATCTGTATGAAAAACAATCAGCGCTGTGGGAAAAGAAAATCGGGAGCGAAGTTCAGTATTTACAGGCAAAAACCAATAAGGAATCGCTCGAACAACGCGTAAACACAATCAAGGAACAGCTTAAACTGGCGAAAGTAATTTCCCCCATTAATGGTACCGTTGAAAGTGTTCCGCTCAGGGTTGGACAAATGGCTTCACCCGGAATGCCAACTTCAACCATTCGGGTTATTAATATGAGTGTCGCCAAAATTACCGCCGATGTTTCAGAAACTTATGCCACGCGCATTAAAAACGGTAATCCTGCCATTGTAAGTTTCCCCGATCAGGGCAAGGAAATTGAAACGAAACTGAGTTTTACCAGCCGCTTTATCGATCCTATAAACCGGACATTTAAGGTTGAATGTAAAGTTTCGGCATCTGAACTTGAACTTCGCGCCAACATGATGGCGTACATCAAAATTAAAGATTATACCAACGAAAATGCATTCTGTGTGCCCGTAAATCTAATTCAAACTAACCAGGACGGAAAATTCCTTCTGGTTGCGGTTCAGGATGGAGCTGACTGGAAAGCCGAACGCCGGTTTGTTAAAACCGGAATGGATTACAATGGCACAATGGAAGTTACTGAAGGATTGAATGTTGGCGATAAAATTATCGTTTCCGGTTTTCAGGGCCTGAACGCAGGTCAAAAATTAGTATTCTAATCAATAAAATCTGACAATCATGTCCAAACAATATAAAATAAAGGAATTTTTTGCAACAAGCTGGGCAATCAACAACCGGACAAGTATTTATGTGCTTGCCATTTTTATTTCGGTCCTCGGTTTGATGAATTATTATTCCATTCCAAAGGAAACTTTTCCCCAGGTTGTTATTCCATATATAGTTGTTGCAACTCCTTACCCCGGCACTTCTCCCGAGGATATGGAAAACCTGGTGACCCGCCCGATTGAAAAACAGTTGAAATCGATTTCGAATGTAAAAAATATTACCAGCAATTCGGTGCCCGATTTCAGCTCCATCGTTGTTGAATTTGATACGGATATTTCGATTGAAACAGCTAAACAGCGGGTACGCGATGCAGTTGACAAGGCAAAAAGCGATTTGCCAACCGATTTACCCGCCGATCCTGATATCAGCGATATTGATATTTCGGCAATGCCGGTTATGTTTATCAATATTTCGGGGAATTACGACCTGGTTAAACTGAAGAATTTTGCCGAAATTGCACAGGACCGCATTGAAGGTTTAAAGGAAATAACAAGGGTTGATATTGTTGGCGCCCTCGATCGCGAAATACAGATTGATGCCGACATTTTTAAGATGCAGGCTGCAAAAGTTACTTTCGGCAATATTGAACAGGCAGTTTCTCTCGAGAATCTGACAATTTCAGGGGGTAATTTTACAAACCGCGGAACCCGCAATACGGTACGTATTAAGGGGCAGTTTGCCGATGTAAATACCATTCGTAATATTGTGGTGCAATCATCTAGCGGTGCATTGGTAAAACTGAGTGATATTGCCACAGTTACCGATGGATTTGAAGAACAGGCAAGTTTTGCCCGTTTGAATGGCGAAAATGTGATTACACTCAATATTATTAAAAAGACGGGTGCAAACCTGCTCGATGCATCAGACCAGATTAAAGAGATAATTGATGCACTGAAAGAACGCCAGTTTCCAAAAGATATTCAGGTAACCATAACTGGTGACCAAAGCCGGTTTACCCGGAATACCCTTGAAGAACTGAATAATACAATCATCATTGGTTTTATTTTGGTTACTGTGGTACTGATGTTTTTTATGGGTTTAACCAACGCATTTTTTGTTGGTTTATCGGTTCCTCTTTCAATGTTTTTAGCCTATATGATTATTCCCGGCCTGGGTTTTACAATGAATATGATTGTGATGTTCGCCTTTATTTTTGCGCTTGGAATTGTGGTTGACGATGCCATTGTGGTAATTGAAAATACGCACCGTTTGCATCGCTTTATCCCCGATATCAACATTGCAGCAAAAGGCGCGGCCGGCGAGGTTTTTCTGCCCATTTTATCCGGAACGCTGACTACTCTGGCACCATTCTTTCCGCTGGCATTCTGGCCCGGAATTGTCGGTCAGTTTATGCATTAT
>JBBIVS010000417.1:0-3801 GCA_037439605.1 Draconibacterium sp.
GTATTGCAAATCCTCTGCCACTCCTTTCATAACATCGAAGTCTTCGCCTTTAATAACAACACGTTCCTGATTTGTGCCAATGCCCATAAAATTGCTGAATCCCTGGGTGCCTGAACGTCTGTTCCCGCGGAAACTGGCACTTGAGGTGGGAGCAGTTAAGCTGATTTCGGCTTTCGCAATATTTTTAACCCGGGTTTCAACATCCGATTTGACTTCAGCAAAGGTGCGGTTATCAATTTTTTTGTAATCATCTTTTAAAATGAAAGTCAGTACTGCTTCTTCCTCCTGAATTCTTGAAATCAGATCCTTCTTTTCAGCAATGTCAGCAAGACGCGATTCAACATCGGCTACAACAAGGTCGGTGCTTTCGAGTGTTGAACCTGTGGGCATGGTAACATAAATTGTAAATTGTGTTTGTTCCACTTCTTCCAAGGTGTTTACACTGATAGCCAGAATAATGAAAATTGTGACAAAAAACAGCACAATTGCTCCGATTATTGTGGTTGCCGGACCTCTCATGCTTGATTTTAAAAGCAGAACATAGATTTGAATAATCCTGTTATTTGTTGTTACCTTTTCGTAAAAAATATTTTTTGATCTTTTCCCTTTCAGTAAAATATGCGCCCCGATTGGAACAAGCAACAATGCTACAAAAAGCGAAACAACCATGGTTGAGATGACCGAGACGCCAATGTTGTTGCCCAGGAGTTTAATCATGAATTCGGATGAAAAAAGGAAAGGAAGAAAAACAATTATCGTTGTAAGTGTTGAAGCAATAATTGAACGTAAAACCTCTTTAGTACCTTGTATAACAGCAAGATCGGCATCATATCGTTTCCCTGAAAGCCTGTAAATATTTTCGAGCACCACAACACTGTTATCAAGCAGCATACCTATGGCAAGCACCAGCCCAACCAGCGTTAAACTGTTTAATGAAATGTTAAAGGCATAAAACAGGTTAAACGCCGTGAAAACCGAAACTGGAATACCCAGCGCCATAAACGAAACAATACGGAAATTTTTCAGGAACATCCACAGTACAAAAATGGCCAGCAAACCTCCAACCAAGGCCAGATTGATCATTTGGCTGATGTTTTTTTCCATGGTTTCGGCCGTATTGGTTTGCACCACAATTTCAACCTCTTTAGTTGCAAGCTTTTTATTGAGTTCGATAATTTCCTCCTGAATCCGGTGTGAAAGGTCAATTAAATTAGCCTGTGAATCACTCACCAGTGTCATTGAAACTGCGTCCAGTCCGTTAACACGGCTAATCGTTGTTTCTTCCTTGACGCCAAAATAAACATCGGCCACATCTTTTAAATAAACCGGCCCATTGGCAACAATTATATTTTCAATATCCGAAACATTGTCGTACTCAGCGGTTACATGAACAAAATACTGCTTTTTCGAATCGTGCAGATAGCCTGTAAAAACCCTGTTCCTCGAATTCTGGCTGATGGCATTTCTGATTTGAGAGGGTGTTATTCCATAAGCATCGCACGCCGCAAGATCGTATGTGACCTCAATTGAGCGTTCTTTCCCCCCGAAAACCGTAACCGACGCAATTCCATCCGTATTCTCGATACTTTCAAGAATCTCTTTATCCACAATGTTTCTAAGCCGGTCGGTTCCGCCTGTACCCCGGATCTGCAACTCCATAAACTGGTTGGTAAGCTGCTGTATGTCAACCTTATTTACTGTTACAATAAAGTTTGCATCAATATTGTCGGTTACCTGGTCAATTTTTTCCTGAAGTTTGAGAAAGGTGTATTTGGTATCGACATTCTGTTGAAAATTAACCTGAATAGTTGCTGTGCGGTTATTCAACGACGACTCCATACTTTCAATTCCCTCCATGGTGCCAATTGCCCCCTCAATTGGAATAACCACCTGGCTTTCCATGTATTTCGGGTCAACTTCAATGCGCGACTGAACCTGGACAAAAAGCATGGGTAGCTCGGCATTGGGGATCAACTCCACCGCCAGTCTTTTATAGGAGACATACCCGAGAATGGTAAGTCCCAGAAACACCATGCTGATGAATATTTTTCTATGGATTATGAATTTCATATTCTCTTTTGTAATGGAACACTGATATAATGGAACACAGATGACACTGATTTAACTGATTATCACGGTTTCAATCTGTCGTTTGTATAAATCTTTCTACGTATTTCAGGCTTTTTACCAAAGTTTAGCAATAACCCTACTTCAATTTCAGTTGCTTTCAAATAGTTGATCAATTGAAATTCGTGTTCTTCAACCAAACCTTCGGCAGCTTTTAATTCAACTATTACACTGTTGTTTACAACAATATCAGCAAAATATTCCCCAACAACAGTTTTCTGATAAAAGACTTTAATTGGTTTTTGAGATTCACAATATAATCCTGCATTGCTTAATTCTATTAGCAATGAATTTTGATATACTTTTTCCAGAAAACCAAAACCAAGATTACTATATACTTTATAAAAGCATTTGATAATTAGCTCAGTTATTTCCGAATGTAAATAGTGTGAATCCTGCATTTCGTCAGTTTTTATCAGTTAAATCTGTGTCATTTGTGTTCTAACCCTGAATTTTATTTTTTACGAAAATCACTTTAAACCTGTCAAGTACATCAAAAACACAAGGAATAACCACCAGCGTTAACAATGTTGAAGTTACCAATCCACCAATAACAGCCAGTGCCATCGGTGAGCGCAAAGAAGCGCTTTCGCCAAACCCGATTGTTAAAGGCAGCAGTGCAAGAACTGTTGTTAAACTGGTCATAATAATTGGCCTGATACGCTGCTGCCCGGCCTGAACAATTGCAGATTTGCGGTCCAAACCATCGATCATTAACTGGTTAATCCTGTCAACAAGAATGATGGAATTGTTTACAGCAATACCAGCCAGCATAATAATACCGATAATTGCCATGATATTTATGGTTTTGCCCAAAACGAAAAAGGTTAAAACCGAACCAACCAATGCCAGCGGAATAGTAAGCAGAATGGTAAACGGGTGCACCAGCGACTCGAACTGTGAAGCCAGAACCATGTAAACCAAAACAATTGAAAGTATTAAGGCAAATCCCAGATTACTCATCGATTCCTGACGTTTTTCCTCCTCGCCTGTAACCTGAATGCGGTAATTGGGTTGTAAATCGATGGTGGCAGTGGCTTCGCGGATTTCGGCGGCAACCTTATCAAGGGCAACGCCTTTATTGATTTCCGCGGTAATTTTACCGATTCGGTTTTGATTGCGCCTGAAAATTTCCTTTGGGGAAACATCCATTGTAATATCGGCAATTTCGTTTAACCTGAAAACCTGATCGCCTGAAGTAATCATGATATCATTTTTTTCATTTAGTCCTTTTTCAGGGACTTTGATAGTGATGTCGCGCATTTCGCCTTCCTTTTCGAGTTGTCCGGCTGTTTTGCCCTGCAACTGATCCTGGATTTGGGTAACTACGGTATTGATGTCGATATTATAAATTCCGGCACGCATCCGGTCAACTTTAATTTCCACTTCAGGCGCACCATTTTCAATCGATGTCTGAACGTTAAATATTTTGTCAATTCCAAGCATTTTCTCTTTAACCTGGTAAACCACCGACTCAATTTCATCCAGTTCCTCACCGCGCACCTCAACAACCAAAGGAGCTTCGCTGGTCCCAAGAATTGAACTTAGCGATGTCTGTTCCTGTTTAAAAGCAACTTCCAACCCTGCAATATTCTTAGTTAATTCATCAACTGAAGCAATTACCGATTCGGTGGAAATTTCGGAGCCCTCTTTTAGAATAACCAATATTTTAGC
>JBBIVS010000418.1:0-3801 GCA_037439605.1 Draconibacterium sp.
GAGCAATTGTTCATCGGATAACACCGGTTTGAAATCTGTTGGTTTATTTTTTCCTGCCGAACAACTTCCAAGGATATAAAGCAGCAGTATAAACATCATGTTTTTCATCTTTGTCAACTTAAAATTTCACGGGCGGGGAAACATTGATTTGGAAAAAAAGACTGCCCGGTTTTCACCAGACAGCCTTTCACATTAAGAGTGTGATAAAACTAAAAAGGAAATTTACTTTTCGTTATTCATAATAATCCGTACTTCGGCCTGCGTTAGCGCTTTGTTAAAAATACGGAGTTCATCCATCAGGCTAAGGTCGGAGAAATGGCTCCAGCCCGTAAAACGGGGAGCGCCTGACATAATGGTGAGTAAATCGCAGCCATCCCAGCTTATTCCGCCAAAACTGCCTTGTTTTGCCACTTCGCCGTTTATGTAAAACACGCATTCGGTAGCCGAAATCGTGAACGCCATGTGAACCCAGTTCCCCGGCGCCGGATCGACGGTTGCTGCGGCGCCTCCATCAAACCAGGTATCGGCAGTTCCATTTCCGGCATTCAGTTTAAATATTTGTTTACCGCCATTATTTTCGCGGAAAAACCTGAAGCCGCTTTTGCGGTTGTTTTGAGCCGTTGGGTTTGCCGGATCTTCCGGGCCCATGACCAAAATACCTGCACGGTCGGGCACTGCATTGATTTTTGTCCAGAATACAGCGCTGAAGGCGTTGTTTTTCAGCCTAACTGCAGGGAATGTGAGGTACGAATCGGCAGCGCCCGCGTAGGCTTTACCTTTTTTACAAGTGGCAAAATCGGGCGTACCTATTTTATTGGCAACTATATTGGTGACCATATCCTTGTAACTACCTTCAAATGACATATAGAAAATTTCGCCACTATATTTTGGTAAATAAGGTGAATCGTCGCTGATTATTTTCTGAATTTCTTCGACGGTAAGCGCTTTGTTAAAAATGCGTATTTCGTCATATTTACTCAGGTCAGATTTATGATCCCAGTAAGAAAAAGTAGGTCCGCCAGAGCCAATTACAATTTCGGAACAACCTGCCCAACTAATTGGGCAAGACATTGTTGAGGTACGTACGGGTGCGCCGTTCAGGTAAATGGTATTTTCGGTGGCCGTTACAGTAAACGCAATATGAACCCACTCCCCGGTGCGGGGATCCACAACATCACCGTCGTTCCAGCTTTCTCCGGTACCCATGCCCACATTGAGTTTGATGCGCTGCTGTGTCCCGCTCCCCTCGCGGAAAAGCCGGAAACCTTCGTTACGGCTGTTGGCTGAAGCGCCAACGGTTAATATCCCCGAACGGTCGGGTGTGGCATTTACTTTGACCCACAAACCAATGGTAAATTCATTCTTCTTAAAGGCATCAATCGGGAATTTTAAATAACTGTCGGTTGCACCTTTATAAGCTTTCGAATTTTGAAGGCCATCGGCAGCAAACGTTGGATTGCCAACCTTTGCAGCATCCTTGAAAGAGATCATTTCCATAAAATCGCCTTCAAAAGGCATATAGAAAACCTCGTTGTTATATTTGGGCGAATAAGGAGATACCTTTGAAAAAGCCACATTTTTAGTTGAAGTTTTCCCTGTAAGATCGCTGGCGGTGATTGTAATGGTATGGTTGCCAAAGCCGACATTATCGTAGGTTACCTGGTCAAGAAACCGCCGGTAATCCTTGTAATCGGCGGGTGAGTAATTTTTTAACTCGGTTCCGTTAAACTTTACCGAAATATTTCCCAGTTCAATATCATCTGTTACTTCAAAACTGATGTTGACTGGCGATACCAATTCAGGTACTTTGATTTCATATCCTTGGGCCGGAGTTTTTACGATAATAACCGGCGCTGCGCCATCGGGCCCCGGATCGACTTTGGTAATCGGGTCGATTCCCTGCTCGCACGACACGGCGAAAAACAGTGTCGGGATTAAAACCAGAATATTAAATATGTTTTTCATTGTATTTTAGTTTTAATTTTCAATATGGTTTCAATTAATTTCCTTTTAACACAGGTAATAAATCGACCTGCGTTTGCGGATAAGGAAGAAATATTTTATTTTCCGAAAATGTCCTTCCATCGTAACTCAGTTCATTATACCTGCCAAGCCTTATCATATCATAAAAGCGTGTTCCCCATTCCATGGCCAGTTCTGCGAATTTTTCATCCATCACCTGGTTGTTTGTAACACCGCTTAATGCAGGTAAACCTGCCCTGGCCCTGACTAAATTAACCGCCTGGTCGGCAGTCAATCCGGTTCCTGTTGCGCCTTGCGTAAGCGCTTCGGCATGAATTAGCAGAATTTCAGCGTAACGGATGCAGGTAAAGTTTTTATTTGTTCCGTAATCGGTCCTTCCGGGTGTAAGCTGGTCGGAAGGCAAATAATGCTTACCGCTGGCAAACATAGCGCGTGCATAATCGTTAATCCGGTCGCCTGAGCGCGTCGTATTCGAAATCCAAGTCGGCAAAGTGGCGTATTTCGAATCCTTTTTAATTTCGGTAATTCCCCTGTTTGTAAACAAAACACTGGTTTCGAGCCTAATTGTTTCGCCGCGGTCGAGCATGAATTTGATGTATTTCAGGCTGGGTTCAAAAAATCCCCAACCGCTTCCGGCTCCTGTAACTTTTGGAGTCCAGTTTTCAGAGCCGAAAAAAGCAAACAGATAACTGAAATTGGTGCCGGAACCCTGACCTAAATCTGAATACTGAAGTTCGAGCAGGTTCTCTGAGTTGAGTTTGCCTTTTATTTTAAAGAGTTGGTAATAATTTGGTTCAAGGCTGAATTTGCCGGATGCAATTATTTGAGAAGTTGCCTGTGCAACAGCCGCGTAATTTTTAAGTTCGAGGTTGGCCATTGCCTTGATGGCCAGAGCGGTGTACTTCGTAACTCCTCCTTTGATGTCGGTCCGCTGATTAGGGTTCATATCCGGTAAAAACGGGATTGCTTCATCCATTTGAGCCGAAATATGTTTCATTACCTCGTCTTTTGCAGAAAGAGGGGTAACCAGCAAAACGGACGGGTCGGCGCTTGTTGGAATTAAAATGCTACCCCAAACACGCGATAAATTGAATAACATAAACGCGCGCAGGGTTTTGGCTTCGGCAATGTATTGGTCGGCTTTGGCTGAACTGCCTCCGGCTGCCCGGTATAACTCAACCTGTTCAATGGTGGAGTGGCAAAAAAAGATGTCGAGGTAAAGATTTTGCCAAACCGAGTTGTACATCCAGTAGTCTTTATTGTAGTTGAACTTGTCGGTTTCAGCATAGTCCTGCTGGTCGCCCTGCCCGCCTGCATTTACATCATCGCCACGCACAGCAATCAGTGGGAAATCTTCCCAACCGCGTGAATAAAACTCGGCATATGCCCCAATGAGCGGGAGAATCATATTATCCGAGTTTGAATAATCGGTTTCTTCGGTAAAAGCCCTGTTTTCTGCAGGTTCGTCGAGCAAATCATGACATGCTGTAACGGCCAGCAGCACAACAACAGCAAATGTGATTTTTAAAATATAATTTATTCGTTTCATGTTGTTATCTGTTAATGGTTAAAATTTTACACTTAGCCCTACTGTATATACTGCTGGGATTGGATAGGTCTGAGTATCTATCCCGTTGGCCACTTCGGGGTTGAAACCGTTGTATTTAAACAACGTCAGAGGTCGTTCCGCGGTGAGCGAAATCTTTGATTCGGGGAATTTTGCCCCAGATATTTTTTTGTCTCTTATATTATAGGATAACTGAACATTCTGAACACGGAAGAATGAGCCGTCTTCAACAAAATAATCGCTCATTTTCT